>NZ_JBHTSA010000004.1:0-176693 GCF_042795405.1 Streptomyces sp. NPDC056480
GGCCCACACCCCTGCCATCACTCCGAGGATCAGAGCGGGCGGCCGCCGAACGGCGGGAAGCCGTAGTACGTGCCGAGCTCCTCGCGGTACCCCGAGTCGCCGAGGTGCTTCTCGCGGTGGAACTCGGGGGAGTCCTTGATCTGTTCCTTGGTCAGGTCCACGAAGATCTTCCTGTCCTCCGGGTCGACCCTGGTCACCGTGCTCGCCGGCAGGAGGACCTCCTTCCCGAAGATCCACACACCAGTGTCCACGACCAGGTAGGCGTCACCGACGTCGTCGGAGTGCTTGTCGACCTTCCCGATGCTCCCGTCGGTCGCCTCCACCTTGTAGCCGGTGAGATCGGCGCCGGCCAGGTGGCCCGAGGTCGACCTGAAACTCCACGCATGCTCAGTCACGCGAAAACAACTCCTCCGGTAAGGGAAAGAGGCAAGGAAGGTCTCTTGCCGTCTCTTATTTCCGTACGCCGCACGCAGCACGCTCTTCTTGCCGCTTCTTGTTCATTGCTGCGTCTTGCCGAAATTTCGCCTACCCGGCTTCCGGTCTCCCATTCGCTTCGTCCTTAGGGGGTCCTGGCGCGGACCGGGCGAACGGACCCGCTACCACCGGTACCACCGGCCACTACCGGACTTGGGGCGGGCGACGAACCCGATCAGCCATATGACGAGCAGGGCGATCGCGATCCACCAGAGAATCTTCAGGGCGAAGCCGGCTCCGAAGAGAAGCAGAGCAGAAGGACGAGAAGAAGGGGAACCATGATTATTACCTCCGGAACACCGTGTGCCCCGGTCTCCTCCTCGCGCACCCGCGAAAGCTGGGGAATCGAGTTCTCCATACGGCGCTGGGCCTCGCCATCTCATTTGGTGAGCCTGCGGTAGCAGATGAGGGTGCAGGCAATGCTGGTGAGAGCGAGGAAGTGGTCGGCCTTGCGTTCCGGATTGACATCGTCCCCGAGGAGGGCCAGAGACTCTCCACCGTGTCCCAGCAGGACAGCTGCAGCTACGAAGTGGCGCACATCTTCACCGGCGGCGACGACGAGGCGGACCTCCGCCCCCGACGCGGCTCACAGCCGAACCCGCGATGCTAGAGACGCGACCCTGGAGGCGCTGGCGCTCACTCTCCAAGGCGCTGGAGACTGTCGAGTATGCCGCCAGTCATTTCGACACGTTCCGCACGGCCTACCGTCAGCGCCGCGACCTCCGTTCGTTGTAGGCCAGAGGCTCTGCGCGGGACTGCTGTCACGCTTCCCGGTCTCCCTCTGCCCGAGGGTGAGGCACAGGTCGCTGGGAGACGAGGATGAATCCGTCAGGGTGGGCGACGGCAGCGTGGCCCGCTGCGCGGAAGAGCGTGGTGAGGGCGATGTCCACGGCGACGCGGAGGCAGGTGACCTCGTCGATACGTTGTGGGCAGGCCACAGGGGGCCGACTGGCGGGGTCTGACTTCCAGCTGACGATGACGGTGGAACCGTGCTTGTGCATGGTCACGCCGCTGGCGGGGCCATGGCCGGCGTCGGCTAGGAGAGATTCGATCTCTTGGATGAGTTCGCGGCTCATCGCATGCTCCAGCCCTATGTCAGGACAGGCCGCTCTACCTCGCTGAAGTGAAGAGCGGTGCGGTCCCGGTGATCTCCAGCAGCCTGTCCATCCGCGGGCTGGCGGCGTTGATGACCAGCGGGCGGCGGTTGCTGAGGGCCAATCGGCGTGTGCACAGCAGGACGTGCAGTCCAGTGCAGTCGCAGAAGGTGACCCGGGACAGGTCCAGAGTGATCCCCCACCCGCGGGGGCATGCCTCTACGGTCTTCATCAGGAGGGCCCGCAGATGGGTGGCGCTGGTGAGGTCGAGCTCTCCGGTGATGCTCACAACGGGCCCGCCGGGAGCGTCTTGGACGGAGACGCTGACGCGGCTGTCCTGCCTCGTGTGCCATGGAGACTCAAGCAGTATGGCTTCGGAGGAGAGAGGCATGAGAACCTCCAGGGCGAAACGAACTCTTCCATTTCAGTGTCCCCTGGCGGGCGAAATGCGTCAATAATTGCCCGAAATTCCCTTCGTGTGATGACTGGTGTCCCCCATCCGGGGCAGGGTGCAACCATGGGTGGAAACGTCGCTAAGCACTCGGATTGGACCTTCCTTACCAGCCATGCTCGGGTCCTGCTGACGATCTCCCGCGACCCCGGCAAGCGGCTTCGCGACATCGCATCAATCTGCGGGGTCACCGAGCGGACGGTGCAGAGCATCGTCACCGACCTCGAAGAAGCCGGGTACCTCAGGCGCAGCCGCGGGAACGACGGCCGCCGCAATAGCTACACCATCGTTCAGGGCTCCCCCTTCCGGCATCCCGCCGAGGCCGGCTACCAGGTCACCGACCTGCTGGCACTCCTCACCGAGCCAGGCCACGCCCCCGGGGCGGCAACCGACTGATACCGCGTCGTGGCGGCCGGCATTGTTCTCGGCCGCTCAGGCTGCGGATGCGTCAACTCGCGGAGGGGTTGGTGGGGTTGAGGCTGCGGGCGGGTACGTGGCTGGGGGAAGCGCGCGTCAGGTGAAGCCAACGTGGCCATGACGCGGGTGCGCGACCCCACGGCGGCGCGTTGGTTCAGGTCGCGGCGTTGCGGCGCCGGTCGGGGGTGAGGAGGTAGGCGATTGCCATGTCGCCGAACTCGTCGGCGTACCGGCGTCTGGCCGCTTCGCCGGTGGAGGCATCGGGGCGTACGGAGCACGAAGCGCCGAGGGGTGGCGATGATCGAACGGACCCCTTCCGCCGCTCTGGCGGTTGAGAAGTGCCATCCAGGGCAGCCGCACCCACGAAGCCTCTTCCCGGTGCATCGGAGGTGCCGTGACCTTGTCCGCACAAGCCCGGCCCGCAGGACCCAGCTCCTACACACGAGCGGCCGACTACATCGCTGCGGCCTTGATCTTCCTGCAGGACAACGTGCTGCTGACCGAAGCCCTGCGGCCCGAGCACGTCAAACCGAGGCTCCTGGGCCACTGGGGCTCTTGTCCCGGCATCACGCTGGTCTACTCGGCCCTCAACGCCCTCATCCGGGAGCGCGGCGCCGACGTCCTGCTCGTCACCGGACCAGGCCACGGCGCACCCGCCATCCACGCCAACCTCTGGCTGGAGGGCACCCATGAGCGTCAGGACCCGACGCTGGCCAGGACGGGGGAGGGGCTGAGGGAGCTGGCGCGCCGCTATTGCGCCCCCGACGGCTACCCCAGCCACCTCTCCCCGTCGGTACCCGGCACGCTGCACGAGGGCGGAGAACTCGGCTACGCCCTCGCGACGGCGGTCGGGGCCGCGCTGGACGCCCCCGACCGGATCGTGGCGTGCGTGGTGGGTGATGGGGAGGCGGAAACGGGGCCAACGGCGGGAGCCTGGCACTCCACCAAGTTCCTCGACCCGGTGACCTGCGGAGCGGTCCTTCCCGTGCTCCACCTGAACGGCTCCAAGATCTCCTCGCCGACGCTCTTCGCCACGATGACCGACGCCGAACTCGCCGACCTGTTCAGGGGCTACGGCTGGGACCCGCGCATCGTGGACGAGACCGGGCCGGCGTCCGGAGCCGCCCTCACCACCGGCGTGCTGGACGCCCACGACACCATCCGCGAGCTCCAGCGCCGGGCACGGGCCGGCGATGACCTTCCCGTGCGGCCCGCATGGCCGATGATCGTGCTGCGCAGCCTCAAGGGGGCGGGAGCACCGGCCGAGGTCGGCGGCACTGCCATCGAGGGCACCTTTCACGCACACCAGGTGCCGCTGCCCGAGGCGCGCGAGGACCCCGTGCAGATGAAGGCCCTGGAGTCCTGGCTCCGGTCCTACCGCCCCGAGGAACTGTTCGACGCAGAGGGGCGGCCCGCACCGGAGGTCCTCGCCGGACTGCCGGAAGCGGACGCCCTCATCGGCGCCCAGCCCGCCGCGAACGGAGGACGCCTGCGCCGCCCCCTCCCGCTCCCGCCCCTCGACCCCCACGCCATCGCGCTCGCCGACGGTCCGGGGTCGACCACGGCAAGCCCCACCCGCGTCCTGGGCGGCTGGCTGACCGAACTGATGGAGGCGACCGCCCGGCGCCGTGACTTTCGCATCGTCTCTCCCGACGAGCTCGCGTCCAACAAGCTCGACGCGATCCTGAAGGCCAGCGGGCGCGCGTACGTCTGGCCGGTCGAGGAGTACGCCGAGGATCTGGCCCAAGACGGCCGGGTGATGGAGACGCTGTCCGAGCACAACTGCCAGGGATGGCTCCAGGGGTACCTGCTCTCCGGCCGGCACGGCCTCTTCCCCACCTACGAGGCCTTCGCCTCGATCGTCGACAGCATGGCCAACCAGTACGCGAAGTGGCTGAAGATGTCCCGGGAGGTCCCCTGGCGAGAACCGGTCAGCAGCCTCACCTACCTCCTCACCAGCGAGGGGTGGCGCCAGGAGCACAACGGCTACAGCCACCAAGGCCCCGGCTTCATCAGCAACCTGCTCGACCGCAAGTCCACCGTTACCGGCGTCTACCTGCCCCCCGACGCCAACACCCTGTTGGTCACGATGGAACGGCTTCTCGACGAGACCGGGAAGATCAACGCCGTCGTCGCCGGCAAGCACGACGCCGCCCAGTGGCTCGACCTCGACGCTGCCCGCGCGCACTGCCAGGCGGGCGCCTCCACCTGGACCTGGGCCGGCACCACCGACGACAGGCCCGCCGAGGCCGTCCTGGCATGCGCCGGAGGCATTCCCACCGTCGAATCGCTCGCCGCCGCCCACCTGCTGCGCCGCGACCTGCCCGACGCCCGGCTCCGCTTCGTCAACATCGTCGATCTGTGCGCCCTCGCCCTGCCGGACCGCCACCCCCACGGGATGTCCCCGGATCGTTTCCACGACCTGTTCGGCGAGGACACACCCGTCGTCCTCGACTTCCACGGCTACCCCTCGGCGGTGCACCAGCTCCTGCACGGCCGTCCCCGCCCCGACCGCTTCCACGTCCGCGGCTACGTCGAGGAAGGCACGACCACCACCCCGTACGATCTCCTTGCTCTTAACGGGACCACCCGACACGACCTCGCCATGACGCTTCTTCGGCATCTCGACCGGCCCGTGAGCCGGACACGGCGGCTCGCCGAGCAGTACGCGCGCCACCGCGACGAACTCCGGCGCGAACTGCGCCACACCGGCGTGGACCCCGCGGAGATCACCGAATGGCGGTGGCAGGATGACCGGCACCGTGCTCCACGCGGACGACCCATCGCGGGCCCCGGGAGCTGAAGTCGCTCCTCCTCCGATCAGCGCCCCTGAGGCCATCGGGCGAGGCGAGGTCCGGCCAGGAGTCAACGGAGCCAAGGCGGGCGCCGCTCAACTCCAGGCTCTGCCAGTGTGCGCGCCGACGCGCCAGTTGCCCGACCGGCAGACCTGCCCGTGTCGGCGCTCCGGGGCCCACGGTGACGTGTGAGCGGTCAGGTGCCGCTGTGACGGGCGGCCAGTTCCTCATCGATGACTTCGGTGGCGGCGCCGCGATCCTCTCCGGCACCCGTAAGTGTCCCGCCGAAACGCGGAGGACTTGGCCGGGTCGGTCGCCTTCCATCGCCTCGCGTGCGAGGCCGGTCTCGATGAGCAGGGGGCGGCAGTTGCTCCGATCCATGTTCATGGGGCCGGCCGGGAAGTGGGGCAGTCGACAAGGGCATGTTCCGTCTGCTGTCTCTGCAGGCCGCTGACCGCTACAGGGGCCTCGCCATCCCCGCTGCGGACGTTGCTCCGATCCGTGCTGCGCTGCGCGGGGACGGCACCC
This sequence comes from Streptomyces sp. NPDC056480, assembly GCF_042795405.1. Classification (NCBI taxonomy): domain Bacteria; kingdom Bacillati; phylum Actinomycetota; class Actinomycetes; order Kitasatosporales; family Streptomycetaceae; genus Streptomyces; species Streptomyces sp. NPDC056480. The sequence continues at coordinate 5,760 of NZ_JBHTSA010000004.1, forward strand.
GAGGCTAGCCAGAGAGCCGCTGCTACCGGCACCAGTCCGAAGTGCTTCACAGCCACTCGTTGAGGACCGCGACCAGCACGGTTGCTTCGTGGCGGATGGCGACCGCGCGGTTCCTCTTGAGCCGATTGATGCCGCACTCGACCGCCTGCCGCTGCTTGGAGTCGGCCTTGTCGAACCTCGGCGGCCGACCGCCGAGGGAATCGCGCTTCTGCCGGTTGCGGACCCGGCCTGCCGGGGCCGAGATCGTCGCCTAGATAGCGCGTCTGCGCAGATAGGCACGGTTCTTGCGGGAGTCGTACGCCTTGTCGGCCCGGACTCCGTCCGGTCGCTTGCGCGGCGGCCCCAAACCGATCCGGGAACTCGGATCGCTTCCAGGACCGGCCAGAACTGCGGGGAACCGCTTCGCTGGCCGGCCGTGATTACAACGGGCAGCAGCTTATGTCCCTGCTCGACAGCGAGGTGGATCTTGCTGGTCAGGCCGCCGCACGATCGTCCGAGCCCGTGGTCGGCTGACTCGAAGGCAATCCCGCCCGGCGGCTCCTTCTGCAGATCCCCTTTTCGCCGCCCCTACGGCGTGCTGATGGGTCCGGCAGACCGTCGAGTCGACGTTGACGTCCCAGGTGATCAGGCCCTTCGCGTCCGCCTCAGCCTGGAGCCGGGTGCCGAGCCCAGGTGCCGTTCCGCTGCCAACGCCAGAAGAGGTCGTAGACGCGATCCCACGGGCCTTACCCTCTCGGGCACGTCCCGCCTCGGCAGGACCACCTACCGGCGGCCGAACATCGTCGAGCGGTGCTTCGGTCGACTCAAGCAGAACCGAGCCCTGGCCACGCGCTACGACAAACGAGCCGCCCACTACCAAGCCATGGCCGCCCTCGCCTGCCTCCGACTCTGGCTTCCATGACTTTCCGGACAGGACCCAGGACAAGGGGCTGTGCTGCTTCGGTGTGCCGGGTCACGCGTCGGGGTGCCGTGGGGCCGGACACGCGCGAGCCTAGGAAGAGATTTCCTACGCGTACGACTCGGAGGTTCTCCGCAGTGGACCAACCTCGACCGCCTCGCCTGCCCGGATGGCTCGGGCGGGCGAAGAGCAGCGCCGCGGGCCTCAGCGAGCGTCGGGCTCGGCTCCAGGCCCAACGGGAGGCAGAAGACGAAGGAGCGGGGGAGGACTCGCTTCCTCCGGAACTGCGGCCCGGTGACAACCCCGGAGAACGGGGTCCCGCAGCTGCAGTGCCCTGGGCAATCCGGGTGGCTGCGGAGGCGGGGTGGCGCTTTCTAGTACTGGCCGCGACCCTCTGGGTTCTGATGCGCGTCATTGGGGCAGTACGGCTGGTCGTCCTCGCATTCGTGGTCGCGCTTCTGGTCACGGCACTGCTCCAGCCGACGGTAGCCCGGCTGCACCGAAGCGGACTCTCCCGTGGCGCCGCAACGGTGGTGACCGCGACCTGCGGATTCGTGCTGCTCGGTCTGGTGGGGTGGTTCGTCGTCTGGCAGGTGCTCGACAACCTCGACAACCTCTCCGAACGCGTCCAGGAGGGGATCGACGAGCTCAAGCAATGGCTGCTCGACAGCCCGCTCCACGTCACGGAGAAGCAGATCAACGACATCGCTGACAACCTGAGCGACACCATCGGCAGCAGCACGAGTGAGATCACGTCCGCAGGACTTCAGGGCGTGACCGTCCTGGTGGAGGTCATCACTGGGCTGCTGCTGGCCATGTTCGCCACGCTGTTCCTGCTGTACGACGGCAGGCGCGTCTGGATGTGGACGCTCAAGCTCGTTCCCGCGGCGGCACGCCCCGGAGTCGCCGGCGCCGGCCCGCGTGCCTGGCGGACCCTCACTGCCTACATCCGCGGCACCATGATCGTCGCCATGATCGACGCGGTCTTCATCGCTGTGGGCATCCACTTCCTCGGGGTGCCACTCGCCGTCCCCATCGGCGTGGTGATCTTCGTGTCCTCCTTTGTCCCCCTGGTCGGAGCCGTCGTCTCGGGAGCACTCGCCGTTGTCGTCGCACTCGTCACCGAGGGCGTCTTCACCGCGCTGATGGCGTTGATGGTCGTCCTCGTGGTGCAACAGATCGAAGGGCACGTGCTGCAGCCGTTCATCCTGGGCCGGGCTGTCCGGGTGCACCCGTTGGCTGTCGTGTTGGCCGTTGCCACGGGAGGCACGGTTGCTGGTATCGGGGGAGCCGTCGTGGCGGTCCCGCTCGTTGCCGTGGGCAACACCGTCGTCGGCTACCTGCGCGCCCACCCCCCTGCGAGCGTGGCGGTCGCGGCGATCCCGCAGGACTCCCCAGCTGGGGACCAGGAGGCGAAGGGTGAGAAGGGCAAGGACGAAAACGGCGGGGACCAGTGAGTTCGAGACGATCGGCGGGGTTCGGTCCGTCGGGGCGGCCTGACGCGCCGCACGAATCTGGGCCCTCTGCTCCCGTGGTTCAGAACGCGAGCACGATGGCGTACACAAGGAGGAACAGAACGACGAGCACGGCCAGGAGCTGTCCGGCCGATCATGTGACCACTCCATCGGTTCGTAGCGCTGCCCGCACGAGGACGTGGTCGTAGACGTCGCGGTCGTAGGCGCTGGTGGACTCGGGCATGCGGCGCGGGGTGACCGTGCGGGGGTCGATTCCGCGGGCGCGGTCGCGCAGGGTGCGTCCGGCTTTGCCGCCCAGGACGCGGCAGACGATGGTCTCGTTCATCGCGGCGAGCGCGCCGATGGTGTGCAGTCCGAAGGCCTCGAGCCGGGCGGCCTGGGCCGGGCCGATGCCGTGCAGGGCGCGGACGGGCAGGGGCGCGAGGAACTGTTCGACGGCTCGGTGGCCCGGCAGGTGCAGGATTCCGGAGGTTCCGGGGTGCGCGGTGGCGGTCGCGGCGGTGGCCCAGGTGTCGGCGATGCCGATGTGGGTGTCAACGCCGTACTTCGCGAGCGCCTGGATCCGGAACCGGGCCGCCAGCCGGCCGGGCGCGGCCTGGAACAGCCGACCAGCGCCGCGGAGCTGCGCGAGCGCGGCCAGGGGCGGGAGCGGCTGGACGACGGGGGTGAAGTCGCCGAGGAGGTCCAGGACGCGGCGGTGGCCGTCCGAGGTGGTGTCGGGACGGCACCGCACGTGCCAGATCACGTGGTCCTGGTCCGTGCTCATGCCGCCGTCTCCTCGCGGTCGGGCTGTCCCGCGCGGACACGGTGCAGGAGGTCGCCCCGACTCGCGGACGGGTGTGCCTGCAGGCTCCAGAACGGGTGGAAGTAGACCCGGACGGAGAGCCGGATCAGGCGTCGCCGCAGGTCCGTGACACCTGCGGGGCTGGGGCGGGCGAGTTCCTCGTAGGTGCGGGTCCATGCCTCCTGGGCGGTGACGAGGTCGTCGGGGAAGGGGTGGTGCCTCATACTCTCGATTGGAGCACGTGTTCGAATAAGGGTGCCACGTGTGGCACACCGGTCCCGGCAGAACGCGAGTCCTACCCTGACCCCGGCGCCCGGCCCGACCTCGAGGAACCGCCATGACCACCCCCGCCGCACCGGTCAACCTCCCACCCCAGCAATGCCCGCCCCCGCTCCTGGGCCACTGCGCCCGCTGCCAGGCCCCCTGCCACCGGTACGGGTTCGGCGGCAACCCCTTGTGCCAGCAACATCAGCGAGAGATGGCCGAGCAGCAGAAGCGCCCAGGTGCCTGATGTCCGAGCTGCCGCCAGACCTTCCACGACTGAGGACCCTGGAGCACTGGCTCGTGCTGTCCCTGGAACGGGTCCGGCACCGGATAGCCGAGGTCGAGACCCGCGAGGCCGCACTGCGCCCCCTGCGGCAGCTCCCGGAGGGCCCCGGGTGGGTCCTGTCCTTCCTACGTGAGGGCGGGCGGCCGGTCGCGGACAGCATCCACATCGGCGACTGCCACCTGGCCGCACCACACCGCAGACCGCTCAGCCGCGAGGAGGCCTGTCGGGCGCTGACCGACGGCGGGATCCGGGCGTGCGAGATCTGCCGGCCCGACTCCGAACTCGGCCTTCTGGACTGGCGCCACCCCCTGACGCAGGGGCCTGTGAGCGCCTCGGCGGGCTCCGCCTTGACCGAGTACGTCAAGTTCGAGCACAGCTCGGTCAGCGGAGGCTGGCACCCGAGAGCTTCACGTTCAGCGCCGATGGCGGCGGCCACTTCCCCATTCTCGTCCGAGACAGCCGGAGCGGCGAAGGCGTCGAGGTCAGGGTCGCCATGTACAACGGCAGCTTCAACAGCTACAACTACGGCGACAAGGTCACACTCGCCACCCTCCCCCTGAGGTACTGACCCCCCACCACCAAGCGCACGACCCCGGCCCGAAGCGCGAGCTCCCGCCCGCTGTTGTGGCCGTTCCCGGAGGCCACTGCTGCCGGAGCCACGCGGCCGAACCGTCACTCCATGGGCCGGGCGGCGCCGATGGCGCTGTCGATGATCGCGCAGACGGCCAGGAGATCGCCATCCTCGATCACCGTGCCCCGGGTCGTTCGCGAGGCTCTTCGGGATGCCCTGGACGCAGTGGACCACGGCGAACCACGCGATCCGCTGTTCAGGGGATCTGCTCGACGTCGCCGCGCACGTACGCGGCAACGACGTCGACTGCTCTCGTCTCGCCCTCGATCTGCTCCGGGTGCACCACGGCCGCCGGGACCTTCTTCTTCATGCCGTGCTCAACGAGCGCCCCAGGGCAAGGGCTCTCCCCTCACTGCCGACGACCGGCGCCACGCGGGAGGGCCCCCGGACCCGGGTTCAGGTCCGGGGGCCCTCCTGTCGGTGGGTCTGTGCCGCCCGCGCTGTCCGGTGCCCGGAAGGGATCAGCGGTAGTAGTTGTGCTCGTTGCTGTTCGCGTTGTATGCGATGGAGACAGATCCGACGGTGGCGACCGCGTCCAACAGGAGGCTCTCGCGGTCCGCGAATCCTGCACGACTGCCCTTCGCGGCGATCTGCCCCTGGAGGTAGGCCGCCACGACGGCGCCCTGGGCGTCGACCACCGGGATGTGAGTCGGAAGCGCGGTCCCGCCGGTGACGACGAGCTGGGCGGCGCCGTCCACGTAGCGCACGCTCAGCACGCCGATGTCCTCGGGCTTGACGTCGTCTTCCGGAATCACGGTCAGGCCGGGCATCTCGGTCGGTTCCTTCTTGTCGGGCATGCCTGTCTCCCTACTGGCCGGCACCCTGCCGACCGGCTCCGAGTCTTTCATGACGGAAAGTAGCGATTCGATCACCGAGGCGGCGGCGCATCGGCGACTTCCATCTGGCCGCACCACACCGCAGACCGCTCAGCCGCGACGACGCCCGCCAGGCGCTGACCGACGGCGGGATACGGGCGTGCGAGATCTGCCGTCCCGACTCCGAACTCGGCATCCTCGACTGACGTCCCGACGTCGGCGCGGCGTCTACTTAGTGCCGGCCGCGTCCCGGGCCTCCGCCGCAGTCAGGCCAACACGTCGCCGCGGAACATCGGTCGCCACCACACGGCGAACTGTGGGGTCGGCCCCGCAAGCCTGCTTGTGGCCCGGTGGCGTGAACGCCAGCTCACCTGCCTGGTGGTACCTCTCATGGGCTTCCAGTGCCGGCGCCTCCGACTGAGCGTGGCCTGGCCGTTCGAGTGTGTTCATGCCGTGCGCCTTCGCGCAGTCGTGTGTTATGAGGCGGGCAGACCCTCGCGCCTGCCTGGTGTGCGGGCAATCATGTTTCGTGGCTCCCCTCCCTCGGTCAACCACTGGACTCTGGTGACCGTCCCTTGTCCGTGACGGTCTCCCCGTCCGAGACCTGGCGCCGGTGTTGCGTGGGCTGGGCCAGGACGTCGGCTTCCTGCCTCGTACAAACGCGGCCACCTTCTCGTCCTGCCGGAGCTTGTCCGGGTTGACGGCGCCTCCGGGCAGGACCATCTGCCGGACTGTGCCTAGGAGCTGCCCGGCGGATCATGTGACCTAGTCGCGTTCCTGGCGTTAGGGCACACGCAGGCGGGCCGGAGGGAATGACCGCCGGCCATTCAGCTATGAGCAGTAGGAGGCATACATCGTGTTGACCAGTGACAGCTTCAGCAGCAGCACCTTTGCCATCGAGTTGGGCAAGTTCCAGGTCGAGACTGTCCAGAGCGTCTCGGGACTTCAGCTGGAGCAGGACGTGGTGGAGGCCCGGCATGTCTCAGCGACCGGTGAACTGCTCGTTCGCAAGCAGCCGGGAGCGCGCAAGACCGGCGAGATCACGATCACCCGCGGCTTGGACAAGAGCACCGCGTTCACCGACTGGATCAAGGCCACCCTGGTCAACGCCGACCTCGACGCCGCCCGCCAGAACATCACCATTGCATCGAAGGATGCGAAGCTGCAGACCATCCGCCGCATTCACCTCAGCAACGCCTGGGCGTCGCGTTGGGAGGGGCCGTCGCTGGGATCCTCCGAGTCCGGGCCCGCGACGGAGCAGGTCACGATCACCTACGAGGACATCACCGTCGAGTAGCAGTCGGTTCTGGCCCGTGAATCACGTCCGAAGCCAGAGCCGGATCGCGGCAACGGTCACGGTGCCGTGGAACACGTAAGCCGTTTGCCGTAACGAGTTGCCACAGCTCGGAAGGTTTGATCCGGTTGATGGTCCGTTCGACTTCGTTGCGCCGCTTGTACTGCTCCTTTCGAAGTCGGCGGGTCGGCCGCACTCGTTGCCACGGCGTCTGCGGTTGGCCCGCTGTCCTTCGGCTCGGGGATTGTGTGCTTGATGTGTCGTCTTCACAGGTAACGGTGGTTGCGGCGGGAGTTATGCGCCTCGTTGCCGCTGGCGCGGTCTGGGCGGGTCCGAGGGCGCCCGCCGTTCGGGCGGGGTACCCGGATTCGTTCGAGGACATCGATCATGCATGGGGCGTCGCCCCACTGCCTCGGTGTCACCAGCAGGGCAAGAGGGCGGCAACCGCCTTCCGCTGCAAGGCGGACCTTGCAGGTGAGGCCGCCCCGGGTCCGCCCGATCCCCTCGTCTGTGCGATGGTGTCGGAGCGTCGTCCTTCCGAGGGTGACGTCGCCCCGACGTCGCTACAGCGGCGCCGTTGGCCGTGGCGGCGCAACCCAGCCGAGGCCCGCGCAAGTTCGGCATGATGTGCCGGTGAGCGGACTGTGGCAGTACTTCGAAGAGAACAACGAGATCTTCGCCGCGCTCGTGGCCGCCCTCGCCATCCTCGGCGGCCTCCTTGGCAGCGTGATAGGCGCGAAGATCCAGGCCAACGGCGGCCGGGACCAGGCGGCGGCGGCGAGAGAGGCGGCGGCGATCGCGGCTGAGGCCCAGCGAGTGGCCGCCCTGTGGACCGTACGCCAGGTCCAAATCGCCGAGTACATCCAAGGTGTCCGCAAGGTGGACCGCCTGGCCTGTCAGTACTATCTGGAAGACTCCGCCGACGGCGCACTGAGAATGCAGCTCGACGAGGTACAAGAGGATCTATCCCTGAAGCAGGCGGAGCTGGAGTTGGTGGCTCCTACCTCAGTCGTTCATGCCACCAGGAATCTGATGTTCTCTATCAATAAAATCGTGCAAGTTTCTGCTTCCGAGGGCCCAGGTGCGTACAGGTACCACGCTGTCCATAGCCAGACATCCAACGAAGAATCGAATGTTTCCGCACTCGCTCGTCAAGCTGTTTACGCGCTCAACAACCTAAGGAGGGCTAGCGAATCAGGTGACCTGGCAGCACGAGAAGCCGCGTATCAGGTTGCGTCTCAAGCCGTTTGCTCCTCTATGGGCTGGACCCCCCGCCAAACCGGGATCGCGTTGCGATACTGCCTGAATACGCGCTCCGCTGAGGGCAGACGCAGAAGGGCCAAGCAAGGCCTGCATGAAGGCACGGATGCCCTGATTGAGGCCGCACGCACCATGCTGAAGTCCGAGGACGACGTCGCCCCGACGGTGCCGACGCAGCGACGGCGGTGGTTGCGGCGTTCGCGCTCGGAGGCCGTGCCTCCTACCGCGTAGCCCCACTCGTCAGTCACGAGGACGCCCAGTCCTTCCAGCCGCCGTTGTCCCAGTCGTACTGGCGGAGGGTGATCCACTCGTTCACGGTGGGGTCGACGTCTTCCGGGCCGGCGTAGATCCTGATGAACGCGACCGGCCCGCCGTTGCCCTTCGTCTCCGCCTGCTTCACGACCGCCCGCTCGGTGACGTCGGCCAGCTGGGCGCGGATGCTCCAGGCCATCTGGCAGTAGTAGATCTTTCCCAGCCTCGAAGAACGTCGGCTTCGGTTTCTCGACGCGGAGGCGGTAGACGTCGGCCTTCCTGTCGTTCGACGCCCACGGGTCCGTCTCCGACGCCTTCGCACGACGCCGTCGGCGACGACGTAGGTGCCGGTGTGGGGGACGGTGACGGTGCCATGGACGAGGTCGAGGACGTCGGCCTTTCGAACAATGTAGTGGTGGGGGTGGCCGGTGATCCGAGGGATGGCGTTGATCTTCTCGGCGAGGTTGGTCACGGGCGTTTTCTCGACGGGGCGGCAGCGCGGGTGGTACTGGCACATGCGGCTCTCGTCCTGCTCTTCGAGGTGGTAGCTGGTCGTGTCTTCGAGGTGTTAGCTGTTGGTGCGGCCGATGTTGGCCTGCATGCGGCGGGTCATGGTGATCCCTTTGGTTGGCGTGTAGAAGACTGAGACGACGTTGACCACCGAGATCCGGATCCAGATCCCGGCTTCGCGGCCGACTGACGGTTATGGCGGTTCGGGGCGCCGCGGTGGGCGCGGCATGTACCCGCTCTTCCAGAACTTGTCGTCATCGCTGTGCTACACGAAAAGCCTTCGTTGCCCGATTGGTGGCGTCGTCGCCGCCCGGGCTGGTGGCGCACGGAGTCGTCAAACTGTCAGTTCCTTCTCCGTTCCGAGGGGCCTGCCGCGCGTTCCGGTCGTTCGGTTCTTTCATGAGGGCGGCGGACGGAGTACATCAACCGGGGGCTGTACCGCTTTTGCGGCGGCCCCTGCCAGCGCAGAGCCACGACGCGACTCTCCGAAGTTCCCAGGTCAGACAGGTGGGCGTTTGCCGAAGGCCACTGCGTGCGCCCCTGGCGTGCCGCCAGGCACCATCGATGCGATGGCACGGATAGTTATGATCCGTAGCGCCTGCCGGGTACAACGCCAACGGCCCACATTCGCAAGCGAGTTAGGGAGACGGCTGTGTCTTCTCGATCCGAAGTTCCGCAGCTCGAACTGCGTGTCGGCGGTCTGCACCTGACTGTCCAGCGTGTCCCCGGATGGCTGCTCGGCCTGCTTACCACGGCCGGCGGAGCGGCCCTCACCTGGTGGACGCAGCGATAGCCCCGGCACGTGACCTTTCACCTGTCCGTCCGCCGTTTGAGGTAGGCGTGGGCTTCGGTCATGGCCATCGCCATGGACCATCCGATGTCCTGGTTGAGCCCGTAGGCCCAGTCGCATCGGTGGCAGGCCGCGACATAGAAACAGCGGTGCCGGACCTTGTCCCAGAGGCCGAAGACGTAAGGCTTGTCCGCCATGTCGCTCTCCCTCTCGCTTTGGCTGATAGGCCACTGCTGTATCCCGTGTTCCACATCTACGGTTTGGGCTTTACGCATGTCAGCCGTGCGGACAGCGGATCTCGCACCTCCAGGAGGTAAGACGTGCACCGAAGGATCACCGCATTAGCGGGAACGCTCGGAGCCCTGGCTGCTCTGGCCGTTGCAGCTCCGCAGTCGGCATCGGCGTTTCCGTCCGGCTGCTCGGCTTCCAACTACTCGACTTGGGCGTACAGCCTGTGTGAAGACCCTTGGACTGGCGGAGAACACCGGGTATCCATCACCTGTTCCAACGGCGGGCCGCGTAAGTTCGGGACGGTCGGGCCCTGGCGGGCCTGGAACGTGACCTCCCGCGCAGACTGCCCCGCGGGCTGGTGGCTGAGCACCTGGCGATACTCGACGCGAGACTAAGAGCGCCTCTGGGCAGGACCCGCCAGGCAGTTCCTAGTCCGATCGCGGCAACAACGGCCCGAGCGGTCCAAGATCGAGATTGAGGTCGTCGAGGGTGTAGCCGTGCTCGGCGCAGAGTTCTGACAGTGCGTCGTGGAGAGCCATCAGCGTGGCGCCCAGCTCCTCCTCCTGGTCGTCGGTGAGGTCGCCGGCATCGACGCGCCGTAGTGCCTGCTTCTCGATGAGCTGACGCAGGAGCTCCACCAGCGTGAGGACCAGTTTGAGGAGGTCCTCCTCCATCGACTCGCGATCGGCGCGAATCCGACGTGCTGGGCGTGGGGGTGCGTCGGCGCCGGAGGGCGGTGCCTGGACAAGGCGGAAGGCGTCGCCCAGTGTGGCGCCGACGCCGCGCAGAGGGGCGCGGACTCCCGGCCGGGCCGGCGAGGTGGCTTCCGCCCGCTTGGCCGGGGAGGAGTGCCGGGAGGCGTCCTGCCTGCCGCGCGCCGCGCTCTCGTGGGTCACGCCGGCCCCTGCCCAGTGGTGAATGGGTCCGACTCGGAATCGACGGACACGATCAGGGCCCGGAGCGAAATGCGAACGAGGTCGATGTCGGCGATCGACAAGACGATATCGCCGGAGAGCACCACGCCCCCGCTGAGCAGTCGGTCGAGGAGGTCGACCAGTGCGACTTGGCGGCCGGGCAAGGCCTCGGTCGGCCGCGAGACGGTCATGGCGCTCACCCGTTCCCGCCGATGGAGGGCCTGGGGGCGGGGGAGGCCTCCGGCCGCGGTGGTGGCGGCATGGCGAAGGAGTACGGGGCCCACGGCCCGGTGACCTCGATGCGTACGCCCTCGGCGTCCTCGACGGTATCGGTGAGCGCCTTCCGGAACGCCTCGGCCTGGTCGGCAGCGACGAGGTAGGCGTCGTTGAGGACGTTCTCCTCTGGGCCGCTCGCAAGTTCGCCTCGCTGAGCGGGGTGGCGCACGCGGTGCCTGCTGAATCCGGCAGCCACGTCCTCGACACGATCGGCGACGCGCTCGGCCCGCTGATAGCGGGTCTCTCGTTCGCTGTGCTGGGCCCGGCGGCTTCGGAGGTACGCCTTTCCGGGACTGAGCGACGCGGCGTCGGCGGCGCCTGAGGGCTCCCCGCCGATCGCCGAGGGTGGGCCGGGCATGACGTACAGCTTGACCCCCAACTCGCTCCGGCCATGCAGCAGAGAGAGCCTCTCGACGAAGACGTCCCGCTGGGCGGCGAGGGCTTGGCGCGCGCGGTCGTCGCTCTGGTACACGGTCGCCATACGCAGCGGCAGGACGGTGTCGCGGGTGGCGACGGTCTGGACTACCTCATGATGCGCGCGGGCGATGCCCTCCAGCCACTCCAAGTCCTCGAACCGCCGCTTCAGCGTCGATTCGTCGAACTCCTGCCGTGACACGCGGCCCGCGACGAACGCGAGGGTGTCAGGGGCGTTCGGAACCGCGCCTCTGTGTGCGCCAGCTTCGTCCTCGCCGACGAGAAACACAGGCGCGCCGGAGATGCCGCGGAGACTGGACAGGAACTCGCGTAGCGCCGCCGAGTCCCGAGCCACGGCGTAGACGTACGTGAGGCCGTCGTCGTCGTTCATGGCTCACGCTTCCGTGGTGCTCGGCGGCGGGGCCTTGGCCTGTCCGCGGATTCCGGGCCTGTGTCTTCCTCCGCGCCTGCCTCCTCCAGGGCCTCACTGCCCGCGTCTGGGGCCCAGAATTCGGCGGGGTCGCGCGGCGCACGTCCGGTATCGAGCGAGTCGCGCCGCAGCGCGTCCAGCTCGGCACGCAGCCGTCGGTTCTCCTCGGCCAAGGGGCCGCCCGTGTGCTTCGATGAGAGCGACGGGTCGTGCTCCCACCAGTCGATGCCCATCTCCTTCGCCTTGTCCACGGACGCGACCAGGATCCGTAGTTTGATCGTCAGCAGTTCGATGTCCAGCAGGTTGATGCGGATGTCCCCAGCGATCACGATCCCCTTGTCGAGGACACGCTCGAGGATGTCCGCGAGATTGGCGGATGAACTCGGCGGCCCGTACGGCATGGGAGCCGCGCGGGAGGGAACGGACCCGAATCGGTCGGGCAGGGGCTCAGACACACCGTCCTCGATTCCGTGTCATGGCATCCGCTGCCTGTAGGCGGTGATCTCCGTCAGCCGGTCGAGCAGCTCGTCCTCTCGCTGGTCGAAGGTCGACTGATCGATTTCGCCCAGAACCAGCCGGCTCTCGAGCTCGGCGAGCTCGCGCCAGATGGGAGCGGGGTCGTAGTACTCCTGCTCCGCCTTCTCCGTTACGCGCTCGGCGACCCAGACGACGCCACGCACTGGGGCGAGGGGGAAGGTGAGCAGCTGCGTGAACAATCCCATCCCGTCGCTCTCCTTTCAGCTTCGTTCTTGCGTCACTTGCGGCCACAGAGCGGTCACTGTACGAAGCTGTACGGTGGCAGCGGGCCATTCAGTCGGCACTCGACCCCGCCGTCGATCTCGCGGGCGAGGTTCGACTCAGCCGTCAGGAAGTCCTCGATGCGATCACGGGGGATGAGCAGCGAGAGGTTGAGGAAGTCGCTCCCGGAGGCCGGCCGCACGCTGTGTTCGCGGGCGAACGGGAGGAGCGCCTCGGCAAGCCCCGCCGCAAGGGCGTCCTGCCTCCTCTCCACCTCTGCCGCGACCAGCTGGCCCAAGGCCATCGGCAGCTGGGGGTCTTGATCCCCGGCCAGGATGCGCTCGTTGAGCTCTCGGGCTTCGGGGGTATCCAGCAGGATGTCCCTCAGTAGCTGTTCCTCGTTCTGGGATGCCCTCAGGTGGTACTCGGCGCATCCGGCTAGCCGTTCGAGGGTCGCGAGGAAGGCGTCCGAGTCCTTTCGGAGCACTTCTTCCACCGACAAGTCGTCGGTGGCGGTGTACCCGAACTGCAGGGGAAGAACCGTGCCGTCCCGCATGAGACGTTCCTGCACCTCTTGGTGCGCCAACAGGTCGCGGCGCTTGGGCCGAATCTCTTCGGAGATGTCGCTGACCACGGCGGACAGTGATCCGGAGACGACAGCGCGTACCAGGGAATGCTCGGAGCCGACGCCGGAGAGTCCCTCCAGGTCGAGCGGGTGGCTCTGCCCGGTGATCGCGTAGACGTACAGGGCCATCGGTCACTCCTTCTCTCGGCGTGCCGCTCGTCGGGCCGGCCGCCGCCTGGGAGCGGGTTCCTCCTCCGCTTCCTCCTCTTCCGGCTCCTCGTCGCTACGCGACTTGCCGGTCAGGGTCTCGGTGACCGCGTCGACTGCCCCGCTGAGCGCGCCTTTGGACTTGCCATGAGCGCCGCCCTCCACCATGTTTCCAACCACCTCGGGGAGCTGGGCCGGAGCCTTCCGGCCCGCTTCGAGGTCGAGCCGGTTGCAGGCTTCGGCGAAGCGCAGGTACGTGTCAACGCTGGCCACCACGATCCGGGCGTCGATCTTGATGATCTCGATCCCCACCAGTGAGACGCGGACAAAGACGTCGATCACCAGACCGCGGTCGAGTATCAACTCCAGGACGTCGTAGAGACTGCCCGTGCCGCCGCCCCGGCTGACGGGGCCGCCGCTCTGCGGCACCATGGTCATGGCGCCTCCCTTCACGGCCAACCGGTATCAGATCGGCCGATCGATCATTCCGCGGTTGTAGCGACGCGTCCGCTCGAAGGAGATCAACGCGCCTTCCTCATCCAGTGCGACCTTGTAACTGCCCAACACGCTTGTCGTGTCTGGGATGCGCTCGAGTTCAACGACCTCAACTTGCGCCTCCCACCCCGACTCCGTGGGTTTGAGTGAGGAGACGGACTCCGGCGGTCTGCCGAGCAACTTTGCGAGTTGGGCGGCGGCCGAACCCATCGCCGAGGCCGCGTCCACGGCCTTCGCGGTCTTCGCGCGGCTCGATGTCGACCGCCGTCGTGCGGCAGGGCGTTCTTGACGTTCGCCGTCGGAGGCGCGAGAGGCAGCCCGTCGCGGACGAGCCGGATCGGAGGCCATAGGTCACTTCCAGAGAACTTACCGCCAGCAGAAGCTAGAATTCCATCTTATAGGGCGAAATGTCATGCCCGGGAGCCAAGGCTCCCTACCGCCCGAGCGGGCGGCCTTTGCGGGCGACGGTGCGGACGCGCGGCCCGGGTGGGGAGCCCCATGCGAGGGGACAGTGAGGCCGTGAGCGCCCGGTGAAGGGACAGGTCATGGAAGACACGACCAAGATGGCCTTGGCTGCCGCGGTGGCCGGGGGCTATGTGCTGGGACGGACGAAGAAGGCTCGTCTCGCATTCACGGTGGCGACGTATCTGGCGGGGCGTCGCTTCGGGCTTGATCCCAAGCAACTCGCGACAGAGGGGCTGACCAAGCTCAAGGACATGCCGCAATTCGCCGACTTGACCGATCAGTTGCGGGGTGAGGCCTTGGACGCCGGCCGCAAGGCGCTCAGTGCGGCGGCCAACCGCAAGCTTGCCGACTTCGCCGATTCGCTTCACGAGCGCACGCTGGCGCTCAGCAGCGGCGACGAAGACGAAGGGCGTGACGAGGACGAGGAAGAGGAGGGGTACGAGGACGAGGAAGAAGACGAGGAGGGGGGCGAGGACGAGGAACTGGAGGGCCGGGACGAGGAGCCTGAAGAGGAAGACGAGGAGGAATGGGAGGAGGAAGAGCCGGAGGAAGAGGAAGAGGAACCCGAGCCCGAGCCCGAGCCCGAGCCTGAGCCTGAGAAGCCGCGGCCGCGCCGAACGCGTCCGTCGGCCCGAGCGAGCAAGCCGTCCCAGCGAGGCAGGTCGGATGCTCCGGCAAGAAAGACGCCGCCCAAGAAGGCAGCACCGAGGAAGGAGGCGGAGAAGCGGACGGCCAAGAGCAAGGCGCCGGCGAAGAAGACCGCCACCGCGAGGAAGACCGCTCCCGCCAAGAAGACGGCTCCCGCCAAGAAGACTGCTTCCGCCAAGAAGACTGCTCCCGCCAAGAAGACTGCTCCCGCGAGGAAGTCCTCCAGGTCCGGGCCGGCGAAGAAGACGGCAGCGCGCAAGACGACGCCCGCCAAGAAGTCACCCGCGAAGAAGTCCGCGGCGAAGAAGACAACGGCGAGCAAGAGCCCGGCACGCAAGTCGGCAGCGAAGAAGACGGCAGCGCGCAAGCCGTCGACGCGGAGGTAGGTCATGGCAACGGAAGACCGTAGCCAAGAGAAGGAATCGGGCTCCGGGATGGAGCGACTGCTCGACGAACTGGGTGGCTTCCTCTCGGCCCAGGTCGGCCAACTCGCCGACAAGGCAACGGACAAAGTCGGCGACGTCACCGACCAGCTGACCGACGTGGCGGAAGGGGGCGGGAAACTCACGGACATCGGCGGCCGGATGCTCAAGGGAGATTCGCCGGCCAAGGCGATGCTGGGCAGCACGTTCGGTGGTCTGAAGGACAAGGTCACCGATGCTGCGTCGAACCTGTTCGGTGGCTCAGGCAAGGGCAAGCGCAAGAGCGGCACCCAGAAGATGACCAGCATCGTCGAGACGATCGACGTGGGCGCTCCACTCCGTCGGGTCTACGACCACTGGACCCAGTACGAGGACTTCAGCGGGTTCACCAAGGGTGTGCGGCATGTCTCACAGGGCGACGAGGTATCCAGTGACTGGAAGGTCAAGGTAGGTCCGTCCACACGCAGCTGGAAGGCGACCGTCCAGGAGCAGGTTCCCGACGACCATATCGTCTGGACCTCCGAGGGGGCCAAAGGCTCGACAAGAGGTTGCGTCAGCTTCCACGAGCTGGGCCCCTCTCTGACCCGGATCCTCCTCACCGTCGAGTACTACCCCTCAGGCTTGTTCGAGAAGACGGGCAACCTCTGGCGGGCCCAGGGTCGCCGTCTTCGGCTGGATGCGAAGCACTTCCGCCGGTTTGTCACTCTGACCGATGACGAGCCGGAAGGGTGGCGTGGAGAGATCCGCGACGGCGAAGTGGTCCGCACGCACGAGGAAGCCCTAGAGGAGGAGGAAGCGGAGAGGGAGGAGGGCGAGTACGAAGAGGAGGACGGTGACTACGAAGAAGGGCAGGAGCCTGAGGAGGGGTACGAGGACGAGGACGGCTTCGATGACGAGGACGGGTACGACGAAGAGGAGGCGGCTGAGCCTGAGAACGAGTACGAGGAGGAAGGCGGGGAGGTCGGAGAAGGGTACGCGGCCGAAGACGCGGATGAGGACGAGGACGAAGAAGAGGACGAAGACGCGGAAGACGAGTACGAGACCGCTGGTCGTCGAAGCCGTAGGCGCTGATGCGCATGGCAGAGGAGCGGCCGCGTGAGAGGCCGCTCCTCCGCCCCGGGGCACCGACCCAACTTGAGGGGTCCGAACTCCAAGCGGGCGGAATCAGTGCTTCAGCGTGTCCTTGGCCTTCTGGACGGTCTGCTTCGCGTCACCCTTGATCTGCTCGGCCCGCCCCTTGGCCTCGAGGCTCTCGTTCCCGGTCGCCTTGCCCGTGGTTTCCTTGACCTTGCCCTTGGCGGTCTTCGCCATGTTTTTGGCCTTCTTGCCTCCGGCCATGTCCCTCACCTTCCTGAGCCTCCGATGTGCGCCCATCGTCGTCCGGCAGGCGCTCCACGCTCCCTCTTGTCCGAACCTCGAACCCTCTTTCCCGTGCTCGATTCGCGTTGATTCCCATGCTAATGCCGACGAGACGGCAATGAGCGTGCCTGGCCTGGGCGTCAGCGCTTGAAGACGTCCTTGCCTTTCTCCTTGGTCTCGCGAGCCTTGCCGCGTGACTCCAGGGCGACGCCCTTCGCGGCCGTGGTCTCGTCGCCTCTAGCGTGAGCGACCTTCCTCAGGGCTTTGCCGGCGAGCTGTTCTGCCCTGGCTTTGGCCTTCTCCTTGGCACTCATGTTGATCCTTTCGTCCTGCTCTTCTTCGCGACTACCCCCGTCATGGAAGCTGAAGCAGGCGTGCCGCGGCTGGTCAACGCCGCCGGTCCCCGCTCCTGGCGACTTTTAGGGCCACGCGCCGGACCCGTCCCGCTCGCAGCGACCCGAATTCCGCTTTCGGGTATATCCGACGGCGCCGATCGGCGCGTATAGACGACCTTGCGATCAAATGCAGCGGTCAATGAGGCCGAGGACCGGAAGCGCCGTGCAACCGTGGTGGATGGCCGGGTGCCACCTCACTAGGAAGTCCGGGGGGTGCCTTCGAGTGAGAGGTCGCCAACCCCTGCGATCCGAGTGGCCGTCGTGTGGACCAGCTTGGGGTTGCAAGGGTGCGAAGCCGACGCTCCCGAAGCCACCGGCTACGGAAGTATCCGGTCGTGCTAAGCAGAGTCTTCAGGAGTGTCGGCTCACAATCTCAGCGGGGTGAGCGGGCCTTCTACCAATAGTGACGGCGTCCGCCAATGGCGTGACCGAGTGCCCCTAGAATCCAGAGAATGACACCAATGACGACGAGGATGATCCCGATTGTCCACAGGATGGAGATACTGGCCACGAGCCCGATAACGAGCAGGATGACCCCGAGAATGATCATGACGACCTCCGACTTCGCGGATGCCTCGATTTCAGGCTAGGCGTGCCCCTGAGGGCAGCCCGTCAGGCAGATCATGGTGGAGACGTGCACGGACGCTTTGGCGTCCAGCGATCCACGAGCAGGAAGTCCTGCTCCAATCCCCGACAGCCGCCGACCCGGCCGCAGGGCCGTGTGTTTACGGCCGAGCGCACCGATCGGGAGCTTCGTTTCGGGGAGCATGAGACGGCCCCTTCGCGTTGTTATCGGCGGGTATTTTATCGCAACCGCCCGACATAGCCTCTACCCACTGGCTGTTCCGTCAGTCATCGTGTTCGCGGCGATGCTTCTGCGTGCGGGCTGTTCGACGTGAAAATGATCCAGACGGAGGCGATGCCCGCTCATGCATGTCGCTGGCCGCTATACGGCTCGGCCGCGAAACGGCTTCAGATGCGTCGGTGAAGCGATCGCCCGATAACCGGATGAGCAACCGGGGGCAGAGGAGCGAAGCGGACGACGGTCGTAGGCTGGCAAGCGGGTCCCGCCCATCAGGGAGGTGCACCATGGCCAGTACGGCTGTAACGTCGGGCTCCCTGCCCACCGGGCTGATCGCACTGCCGGGCGTTTACCGGCCGCGGGGCGACACTCATCTCGTGGCCGAAGCACTCGCTCAGGAGGTCTCGACGCCAGGAGCGTATGTGCTGGAGATCGGGACAGGCGCCGGAGCGCTGGCCCTCCAGGCCGTACGCCGGGGAGCCAGGGTCGCTGCGGTTGATGTCTCCTGGGGTGCCGCGGCCACCGCACGGAGGAACGCCGCTCGCCGGCGGATGGCCGAGCCGGGCAACCCGTGAGGAGACTCCGATGAAGGCTCTGACCTGGCACGGCAAGCGCGACGTACGCGTGGACACCGTCCCCGATCCGGTGATCCAGGATCCGACGGATGTGATCATAAAGGTGACCACGAGCGGGCTGTGTGGCTCCGACCTGCACCTGTACGAGCTGCTCGGCGCGTATCTCGATGCGGGCGACATCCTGGGCCACGAGCCCATAGGTGTAGTCGAGTACGTGGGTGGCGGCGTCACTCGCCTCAAGCCGGGCGACCGCGTCGTGGTGCCGTTCAACGTCTCGTGCGGCGGGTGCTACATGTGCGGACTTGGCCTGCACTCGCAGTGCGAGACGACGCAGGTGCACGAGTACGGCAAGGGTGCCTCGCTGTTCGGGTACACCAAGCTGTACGGCCAGATCCCGGGTGGCCAGGCGCAGTACCTGCGGGTGCCGTTCGGCAACTACCTGCCCATCCCCGTCCCCGCCG
Source organism: Streptomyces sp. NPDC056480 (assembly GCF_042795405.1). Lineage (NCBI taxonomy): Bacteria > Bacillati > Actinomycetota > Actinomycetes > Kitasatosporales > Streptomycetaceae > Streptomyces > Streptomyces sp. NPDC056480. The sequence goes on from NZ_JBHTSA010000004.1 coordinate 24,416, forward strand.
GGCCGCCGGACGACCGGTTCGTCTATCTGTCGGACGTGTTGCCGACCGCCTGGCAGGCCGTGGAGTACGCGGCGGTCCCTCCGGGCGGCAGTGTGGCTGTGCTCGGCCTGGGTCCCATCGGCGACATGTGCACACGCATCGCGGCACATCGTGGCGCAGGACTGGTCATCGGCATTGACCGCGTCAAGGAGCGCCTGCGACGAGCCGCTGCTGGTGGTGTCCGTACCTTCGACATCGGGGACTACGACGACGATCAGCTGGTTGAGGTGGTCCGCGATGCCGACGGCGGACGCGGCCCGGACGCCGTCATCGATGCTGTCGGCATGGAGGCGCACGGCGCACCGCTGGCCAAGGGCGCACAACAGTTGGCCACCATGCTCCCTGACGCTCTGGCAACCCGCATGATCGAGCGCATAGGCGTGGACCCGCTGTCAGCCCTCTACCTGGCCATCGAACTCGTCCGGCGCGGCGGCACGATCTCACTGTCCGGCGTGTACGGGGGCATGGCAGACCCGCTTCCGATGATGAAGCTGTTCGACAAGCAGATCACGCTGCGGATGGGCCAGGCCAACGTGCACCGATGGGTGGAAGATCTGCTGCCCCTGATCATCGACGGCGACCCTCTTGGCGTCGAGGGCTTCGCGACCCACCACGTGCCATTGAGCGAGGCCCCGCAGGCGTATGAGATGTTCCAGAAGAAGCAGGACGGCGCTGTGAAGGTCCTCTTCAACCCCTGGCCCTGACCGTCCACGAGGTCGCCACACACGACATGGCGGTTCCGGCGTTCCAGAGCGGCCGCCTGCCCGCATGCGCGTCATACCGTGACCAAGGAAGCCGTTGAAGGCGGGGCCACTGCTGTGACGTAGCGCTCGGTTACCGTGAGTTCACGGACATCCGGCTCGCCCTGAGGTGTCAGGCTGCCCGAAGGCAACCTCGCCGCCGGGCTTCGGCGGCCAGCTTCACGGGGCCGTAGGGGGGGTCGGACGGCGCGTAGTGCCGGTCCGACCTCAGTCGGAAATCTGAGGGCACGTCGGTGTCGGAAGCAGGAGAGCCCGACGTGAGGCCCGGGGCCTTGGTTCCCTGCGGAGAAGCTGAGGCCCCCGGCCTCGAGAGAGAAGCGGCCCCGCAGCCGAAGGGGCTGCCCCATCATCCGGACAAGCCTTGACGTCATGATCATGGAGACAGGCTTCTGGCGACATCGACTTCATCGGGTGGTAAGGGCTATGTCCGCCGGGTGTGGTGATGTGCGGCCCAAGTGGGAAGCACGAACCATAGGCCGATCAGCCATGCCCTGATGCCAGCGGTCAGCCAGCTGGCGAGCGCGTCGTCGAACGCCACGCGCAGCAATAGGAGCAGGGTCAAGACGGTGCTGGCCGGGCCTGAGCCAAGCGTAGCCCTTGCAGTAGGTCTGCCCACAAGCGGTCGGCTCGCTCTTCTGCACTCTCGCCGCGCTGGAGGGGAGGAACAGACGAGGCGCCCCCGCAGCTGTCGTACAGCAGGACGCTGATCCTCGATCTGTCGTCTGTGACCTTCATGGACTTTAGTGCCCCCTACACCCTTCTCTCCTTGTGAAGCGACGTCTCCGCGGAGGGCGGAGCACTGGAGCTGTACGGCATACCCGCGCAGGCCCGACGCCTCCTGGACATCACCGACACATGACCTCTGTTCACCATCCGCTCGAACCCGGCCGCATGAACTCCGCCTGCTGCCGCAGAGAATGTGGACAGAAGCCAGCACCCAGCTCGTCAACTGCGGACATGCCTGGCCCGTGCGTCTGCGCGACGGCGTGGTTGTCGCCTTGGAACCGAAGGCGACAACCGTTCACGCAGGGGCGCGACGCGGAGACCGTCGACCTGCCCGCCCTCCTGCATCATGTGCACGCGTGGTCGGAGTACATGATCAGACGTAGGCCGCCCCAGGGTCCGGTGAATGCCCAGCTGGGCCACCCAGTTCGATAGTCCGTTCGGAGTCAGTCAGGGAACGCCACGGTGAGATCCACATCGACGAGCTGTCCGGGAAAGCCCAGCTGTGCAACGCCCAAAAGCGTGCTGGCTGTGATCGGTGATGTCACGTGCGGACCTTTGCGCATGTCGGATTTAGGGTGGAGGCGTTTCGTCCTGTATCAGTGAGTTCGAAGGTGACGGTTGTGTCGACGTCGAGCCATGAGATCGCGGGCGCCCCGTGCTGGGTCAGTCTGATGGCCCGGGACCTGGCTGCTGCGCAGCACTTCTACGCCGGTGTCCTCGGCTGGGAGTTCCGGTCGAGCCGCCTCGGGGGCGGCTTCTCGGTAGCACTCCACGAGGGCATGCCCGTCGCGGGAATCGGCGCACTTGCCGAGCGCCTCGACATGCCGGTGGCCTGGACACCGTACTTCGCCGTCGTCACAGCTGCAAGGATCCGCGAACGCGGCGCGACCATGGCCGTGGGACCCCTCGCCTTCGGTACGGGCCGGGCCGGACTGGCCGCAGATCCCGCCGGAGCCGTCTTCGGATTCTGGGAGGGGGCCGTGGTCCCGGACTGGTCGGTGGGACACGGCAGCGCACCAGCCTGGCTGGAGCTGCACACCCGCGACGCCCTGTCAGCCTCGATCTTCTACGGGGAGGTCCTCGGTTGGGCCGGGGAAGGTGCCGACGGCTGTGTGGCGTCCTACGAGCACGATCACGTCGTCCTGCGCCGCGGCCGTGACACCGTCGCCCGCATTAGTGGCGGAGTGATCGACGAGGCGCGGGACCCGGGGATCCGCCCGCGCTGGCGTGTCCACTTCCGCGTGCGCGACCTCGAAGCGGCCATCGAGGCGACCAGCAGGCTGGGAGGCGGAGCGGCAGCTCCTGTACACATGTCCAAGGCGAGCCGGTGGGTGGACCTCGCTGACCCCAACGGAGCGTCTTTCACCGTGGTCGCACCACAGGTTTCGCTCTCCTAAGGCTGCTCGACCTTCTTGAGAGCGGCCCGCCGGCACGCACATGAGAGGCGCGCTGACTCGCTCCCCCTCTGTCGCAGTTGCGGTTTCAGATCCGCACACCGCTCCCTGGAGGGCAGCTGACTTGTCTCGTGCCTACGCGTTGCCGCCAGTCTGTTGCGAGTTTCGGAGTACACCGTCTCTGAGCTGTAGACCTGCTATGCCGCAGCAGGCGTATGCTTTGGTTGCCCTGCCCACGACAGGGACTGCGGCGCATCAGGGGTCTCTCGTGACAATCGCAGCTGCGGACCTCACTGCGGTGCTGTGGGCATCCGCGACGGTCTTCACTAGCGCAGCCACGAGGCCGACCATCTGCCTGGCGTCTGCCGCCGCGTGGCCCCCAGCGGACTCCGTGACCTTTCGGTGCTCCGCCGTCGCATCAATCACGTGGTGTAGCGCCTTGGTGTGGCTGTGCACACGTCCAGACCGTCGATCGAGTAGACGGGCATTGGGGCCACCACACAGCCCGCCTCGGCAATGACCCAAGCAAGGCGGCCGCAGTCTCAGGCGGCTTCGTAGTCATGGGCTCTCCCTCCGCGCCACTCCACCCAGCGCTGATCATCGAGCAGCGTCTCGGCGTCCTCAAGGCCGGCGCGGCGGAGGAACTCCAGAACGTCCCGGTCGTTGTGAGCTAGGCAGTTTCTTACGGATCACTGCACGAGACCTGAGCTGTCGGTGCTGTGATGGCTTCATGCGACCCGAGCACTGTGTGACCCGGAACCACATCGAGGTGTGGCATGAACGTGTGCTGCCGTCCGGGCCAGAACGGATCGGATTCGGGACAGTGCTGCGCGGCTCGCTCCTGCCGATCCTGGTCTGGGCTGGAGTCGCGTGCTTCGTGTATTTCGTCTACAACCCGCTCGTAGCGACGGTCCTGGGCGGGCTCTTCACGTTGTCGTTCATCGTGGGGTTCGGGCTGCGCCGCAGGGCGAAGCACTCGGTTCGCTGCAGCGTCTACGGTGCGCTGGGCGGAGTGCTCGACAAGTCCATGGCCGGGTTCTGACGCGTTGCGGCGGAGGCGACCCCTCGTTGTATTGAGCGTGTTGACCGACGCCCAGTGGGCCAGGATCGAGCCCCTGTTGCCGGACCGGACTCCTCGCCGAGGGGGAAGATGGCGTGATCACCGGCAGGTGATCGACGCGATCGCCTGGAAGTACCGGACTGGATCTCCGTGGATGGATCTGCCTGCGGAGTTCGGCTCGTGGAAGGGTGCCTACAGCCGTCTGCGGAACTGGGCGATCGACAGGACCTGGGAGCGAGTGTTCACGACCCTGCTGGCCCAGGCGGACTCCGATGAGGACCTGAGCTGGGTGGTGTCTGTCGACTCCACAGTCGTTCGGGCACATCAGCATGCGGCCGGAGCCCGTAAAGGGGGCTCCGGCCGACGAGCCCGCGGACCACGCCATCGGCCGCTCCCGAGGCGGACTGACTACGAAGATCCACCTCGCCGCCGACGGCAACTGCCGGCCGCTGGCTTTCGTACTTACGGCAGGACAGGCCGGCGACGCGCCTGCCTTCACTGACGTGATGACACGACTGCGCATCCCTCGCCGTGTCGGACGCCCCCGGACTCGGCCGGACATGGTTCTGGCCGACAAGGCGTACTCCTCCCGGGCCATCCGCGAACACCTGAGACGACGGGGGATTCGGGCGGTCATCCCGGTCCCAGCTGACCAGCAGGGCCACCGGCTCCGTCGGGGCAGCCACGGCGGCCGGCCGCCCACCTTCGACCGCAAGGCATACAAGCAGCGCAACACCGTCGAGCGGTGCATCAACCGCCTCAAATAGTGGCGAGGGATTGCCACCCGCTACGAGAAGACCGCCACCGTCGACCTAGCCGGACTCCACGTCGCGGCCATCCTCATCTGGTCAGCGCGATGATCCGAGAGAAACGGCCTAGGCCGAGGATGCCGCCTGTCGGGCAGTGACTCGCCGACCTCCGGTCGGCGAAGGTGGGTGGACGACTATCGGGGCAGTGCTCATTTCTCCAGGGTGCCCCAAGCAACCCGAGAACGCCGAGCTTGGCGTCCGGCAGACATCGACGACGAACGCCCGGTGGGCCAGCTGGAGACTCAGGCCGGAGCCGGGGGGGCAACTCCCACGCCGGTGGTGACCAGGACACCCTTGCGGGGCTCGGCGGAGGCGGGGCGATTCCTTCTGCCAGCCCTAGGGCGTGTCTTTCGGATCATCTCGCGGACCAGATGAAGATGCCTGCGATGTGGAGGGCGGCGAGGTAGATGGTGGCGGTCTTGTCGTAGCGGGTGGCAAGGCCGCGTCACTGCTTGACCTTGTTGATGCAGCGTTCGACAGTGTTGCGCTGCTTGTATGCCTCGCGGTCGAAGGCCGGTGGTCTGCCGCCCGACCGTCCGCGCTTCTTGCGGTTGGCGATCTGGTCGGCGGGCTGCGGGATCACGGCACGGATTCCGCGTCGGCGCCGGCGGGTGCGGATCGCGCGGGATGAGTACGCCTTGTCCGCGAGGACCACGTCGGGTGTGGTTCGCGGCCTGCCGAGCGGGCGAGGCACCCGGATGCGGTCCATCACCTGTGGAAACGCAGGTGCGTCACCGGCCTGGCCTGGCGTGAGGACGAAGGCAAGCGGTCGGCAGCGGCCGCCGGAGGCAAGGTGGATCTTCGTGGTCAAGCCACCCCGGGAGCGTCCGAGGGCATGATGTTCCGGCATGCTGGTGGGCGCGGACGACTGTGGAGTCGACAGCGACAACCCAGTCGAGGCCGCCTTCGGCGTCGGCCTGGGCGACCAGGGCGGTGAAGACCTTGTCCCACGTTCCGTCGATCGCCCAGTTCCGCAGCCGATTGTGGACGCCCTTCCATGAGCCGAACTGCTCGGGCAGATCCGTCCAGGAGGTCCCGGTGCGGTATTTGAACGCGATCGCGTCGATCACCGCACGGTGGTCCCGCCACCGGCCGCCCCGCTTCGGCGTCCCGGGCTGGCAGTAGTGGCTCGATCCTCGCCCACTGGGCATCAGTCAACGACACACCAGACTTACGACCCGATGATCGGAGAAGAGCGCCCTAGTTGCCGGTGTAGGTGAACGTCAGGGAGTCGTCGCCGCTGATCTCAACGGTCATGCCCTGCGGGAACGCCTCAGTCTTGCGGATGTCGATCTTGGGATTCTGCTGGTCAGAGCGGTCCCATTTCAGGTATATCTGGCCAGCTCATGACCTACGGCATACGGGCCGTCGCAAGGGAGCTGCACGCCGTTGCATCCCGGCCGAGACCTTCCTTTCGCTCTGCGTAGAGCGCCGAGTAGACGCTGTTTGCCTCTGTGCCTTGACGGGCCCTTGGGGACGAGGCTTGGGGACCAGTGTGCACTACACCGATCTCCTGCAGCGTGTTCCTCATCCCGCGCGGCATGATGACGTGGCGTCCACGATGGGCTCGCCGCGGCGATCCTTCCTGCGGGAGTTTGGAGTTGGAGGTCCTGGCTCGCGAACGCGGTCGGGCTTCACGCTTCTCGCTTAGTGTGCTCGGGCCCTTCCAGGACTGGCTTCTGCGGAGGCTCGCTGATGGGCGAACTACCGATGGGCAGAAAGCACTGCGGGGAGGCGCTGTCCGAGCGCGCCCAGGACGTTGGCGACGCCCGTAGCCAAGCGCTCGAAGACCCGGGGCGGGAGTCGTTGTCGGCACGGTGGACGGAGATCATCGCGTCGATGCCGCCAACTGTTCTCGGTGAGTGTCTTTGGGGCCGCGAGGTCGCCGACCACGATCTTGGTGCCGGGCGATAGGGCCTTGAGGGCATTGCACTTGCCGCCCGGGCCTGTCAGCGGCTGAGTCGCCACCGCCAGGTCCTCGGCACCGTCGGATACCTGCCCCCGAGCAAGTCGTGCAGTCCGGGCTCATCGTCCCCCAGACCGATTTGTAGCGATGGGCTACATCCTCTACGAACTCCTCTCCGGAGAAACGCCCTTCACCGACAAGCTGAGTGCGGTCCTCTACAACCCTCCGGTCCCCGGAAAGGCGGTCACCCTTAGTCTCAGCGTGGCTCGGGGTACCCGTCCAGACCGAAGGGGGCTGGTGTCAGCGGCAGGCCGTCATCGGGTGTGTCCGTCAGGAACATGCGGAACTGTTCGTCGTCTGCCGGCCTCAGGATGATCTCTTTCTCGACCGAACCTGCGTCCAGAGCTGCGAGTGCTGAGAGTCCGTCCTGCGCCACCACGCGTGTGTGGAAAATGCAAGCAGTCCCGAGGTCGAGTGATCGTCCCGCGATCTCGACGGCGCAGTCGGGAGTTGTCAGGCGTACGGACTGGGGGATTCCGCTGAGCAGTTGCCGCATGGCTGGATCCTCCGCTCCAGTGACCGTGAGGGTGAGCGTGCGCGAGAAGGGTGACGCGACGCATCGGCCATCGACCAGCAGGCGGGCCATCCGCAGGGCGATCCGGTCCACAGCCGGAAGCTCGAAGGGCACAGGGAAATACTGCTCACAGTGACGCTGGACAGCGTCGAGGTCCTCAGCGAACAAATACAGCTGCTCCAGCCGCCGCATGACGTCGTCAGAAGCGGCAGGTGAGAGCCGCCCTGCCCCCGCGGTGCTGCCATCCACGGTGACCTGGAAGTCCCCTCCTTCAAGGAGGCGCCGCCGCAGCCGCAGGGCCTTCATCGCATCGTGCGGTGCGAGGCCCTCGAGAGAAAAGTTGTAGGCAAGCTTCGGGGGGATGGCGCCGTCGAAGGGATTGAGAATCCGAATCTGGCCTCCTGGAACGGCGACGTCGATCGAGCGCCCCAAGGTTCCTGAACCCAGGCCATTCAACTTCCCGCATACGATGCGGTCACTCGACCCTGGCCATCAACGAAGGCCAGCTCGGCCGGTGCACCAGATCCGGGGGGTGGACCGGTCGGCCTCCACGTGACCTCGACGTTTTTGAACGTCTTCGTCAGCCAGTCCGGACCGCTGATCGTCAGGCGTTTGACGGCCTCTGGTGGCAGGACGACCTCCTCGGCGACGCCGTAGCCAAACGCCCTCGTCATGGCTGACGAGAGTTCTGGCGTCAAGCCCCGGCTGCGCCCAGCGAAGGTGAGACTGATGGGGCTGACTTCGTGAGCACGCGGGTGCTTACTCCGTAGCGTCTGGATGACCTTGTCGCCCTCGCGGGCGAAGTCCATCGTCCAATGCGGATCGACCTCATCGGCCACACGGCCAAGCCTCTTCACTCTCTTGGCAAGGTCTCTCGGACCTTGGCGCAGGATGGCCTTCTCCTGGCCGTAGACCTTCGCTGCCTCAAACAATTGATCGCGCGTGAACGATGCCTCGATGTCTCTGTGAACGGCCAGCCGGTCGTCCAGCTCGGCCCGGTCCATGATCCGCACCTTCATGTTGCGTTCTTTCGGGAGCCCTTCGACGAAGGTGCGCTCGGAGTCGGTGACGATACACGGAACGACGAGGATCCACTCGTACGGATCGTGTTCGATGGCGCGCTCGAATGATTCCTTGATGGAGGGCCGGCGCCCCTTCACCGACGTGGCGAACCCGTCGGGGTAGTACTTCAGCTGAAAGACGCGCAGTCGGTTGCCGCTGACCACTCGGATATCGATGCCCCGATCGCCACCCCGGCCGTTGACTGCCTGCACCACCGCAGTGTCGTCATACAGGCGATGGACCAGCGCCTCCACGATGCGGTCGAACCGCGGCTGCCCGACCCGATCCCACTCGACGGCCATATGGTCATACCTCCAGTGAAAAAGCCACCAGAAGGATGACACGCGGCACTGACAGTCATGCGGACCCTGATGCACCGCCTTGGAGACAGCGTGCCGGTCGCTTCGGCACCGTGGCCCCTTCGCTGGTGCGCGGAGCTTTGCTGTCGTGCGCCTTTGGGTTCGGCATCGACCGGCCAGTACCCGTCGCCGACACCGCTACCCATGACGTGCGGAGCGACGATGCCAGCGGTCTACGAGCGTCGTGACGCTGCCCACGGGCGGTGGGGGTTCGCCCCGCGAGGGTTGCCTCTCCGGTCCCGCGACCGTAGGCGGCGCGCACCATGCTTGGGGACCAGTTGGGGACCACACGATGTGCGCGACGATGCACGACGGACCCCCACCCGCACAGCCTGCGCCCGGATTAAGTCCGCTATATCCAGAAAATACCCTTGGCTCTCACTCCTGGGGGTCAAGGGGTCGCAGGTTCAAATCCTGTCGTCCCGACTTTTCGAAGTCGTAGATCGAGGGGCCGTTTCAGAGTCATCTGAAACGGCCCCTCCATCATTCCCCGGACCATTCGGGGGCCAATGCACTCGACCGGTCCGCGCGCACCTGACCTGCCGTCTAGGAGAGGGCACTGCCAGCGGCGGGCAGGACCTGTTCGGCCCAGATGACCTTGCCTTCCGGTGTGTACCGGGTGCCCCAGTGCTCGCTGAGCTGGGCGACCAGGAACAGTCCGCGGCCTCCCTCGTCCGTCGTGGCGGCGTACCGCAGATGCGGGGCGGTACTGCTGCCGTCCCACACCTCGCAGGTCAGAGTGCGGTCGCGCAGCAGACGAACGCGAACCGGCGCGGCGGCGTACCTTATGGCATTGGTGATGAGCTCGCTGAGGATCAGTTCCGTGGTGAAGGCGAGTTCCTCCAGTCCCCACTCCTCGAGTTGGTCGGCCGCGAGGCCGCGCACGGCGCCGACCTCGCTCGGGTCGAACGGCACGTCCCACTCTGCGACCCGGTCGGGGCCCAGAGTTCGTGTCCGGGCGATGAGCAGCGCGATGTCGTCGGCCGGCCGGTCGGGGAGCAGGGCGTCGAGTACGGCGCGGCGGCTGGCTTGCGGGTCTCGGTCGGGGTGGCTCAGCGCCGTGCGCAGCCTTTCCAGGCCCTCGGAGATGTCCCGGCTGCGCTCCTCGACCAGCCCGTCGGTGTACAGGACGAGCTGACTGCCTTCCGCCAGGTGCAGTTCCATGCTCTCGAACGGCATGCCTCCCAGCCCCAGCGGGGGACCGGCCGGCAGTTCCGAGATCGTCGTGGTGCCGTCCGGGGCGACCACGAGCGGTGGCATGTGTCCTGCCCGCGCCATGGTGCAGTGCTGCGAGACCGGGTCGTAGACGGCGTACAGGCAGGTCGCGCCCAGGACACCGCCGTCCGAGGGCGTGCTGTCGCCTTCCTGGTCCATGCGCTGGACGAGGTTGTCGAGACGGGCGAGGAGTTCGTCGGGGGGCAGATCCAAGGAGGAGAAGTTGTGCACGGCCGTGCGCAGCCGCCCCATGGTGGCCGCGGCGTGCAGGCCGTGCCCGACGACGTCTCCGACGACGAGTCCGACGCGGCTGCCCGGCAGCGGGATCACGTCGAACCAGTCCCCGCCCACTCCGGACTGGGCGGGCTGGTAGAAGTGCGCGACGTCCACCGCGCTCTGCTCGGGCAGGTCCCGCGGCAGCAGGCTGCGCTGGAGCGTCACGGCGAGATGGTGTTCGCGGGTGTAGCGGCGGGCGTTGTCCATGGTGACCGCGGCGCGGCCGACGAGCTCCTCGGCCAGGGACAGGTCGTCCTCGTCGAACGGTTCCGGCTTCTGAGACCGCCAGAAGTTGACGATCCCGAGCACGACACCCCTGGCCTTCAGCGGAGCCGCGATGAGCGAGTGGATGCCGTAGTCGACGATCTGGGACGTCCGCTGCGGGTCCTGGGCGTGCCAGCCCGGTGCGTCATGGAGATCGGGTACGAGTTCGGTCGTGCCTGTGCCGTAGCCACGGGCCTGCGGTGTGGACGGCAGGAAGTCGATCAGTGCGCCGAGCGGGTACAGCGGGTGATCGGATCGGATTCCGCTGACCGCCGTGCGCCGCATGTCGGCGCCCGGGCCGGGCTCGTCGCCCTTCAGTACCGAGTCGGCCAGGTCGACCGTGACGAAGTCCGCGAACCGTGGAACGGCGACATCGGCCAGTTCCTTCGCGGTGCGGACCACGTCGAGGGTGCTGCCGATGTCACCCCCCGCGTCGTACAGCAGCTTGAGCCGCTTGCGGGCCGTCTCCGCCCGGCTGCTCAGGAGCTGCATCTCGGTGGAGTCGCGGATGGTGACCGCCGAGCCCTGCGGGAGCGTGGGCCGCTGATTGACCACGAGCAACCGGTCCCCGGCCTCCAGCACCTCGTCGGTGGCCACCCGGCCGGACAGCAGCAGCTCCGCCATGCGGCGATCCATGCCGACCTCGTCGACGGGGCGTCCTTCGGCGTCGTCCGGCAGGCCGAGCAGCCGTCCGGCCTCGTCGTTCGCCAGGAGCAGCCGCCCGTCGCCGTCCGTGATCAGCACCCCTTCGCGGACGGAGTGGAGCACTGCGTCGTGGTGCTCGTACATGCGGGTCATCTCCTGCGTGCCGAGCCCGTGGGTCTGGCGGCGCAGTCTTCGGCTGATCAGCGCCGTGCCGACGGTGGCCAGAGCCAGACCGATGGCGATGGCCAGGAGGATGACCGGAAGCTGACGGTCGGCGATGCCGGTCACGCTCTCCACCGTCAGACCCGCCGAGACCAGGGCGACGACCTCACCCCCGGGCGAGGTGACCGGGACGATCGCCTGGATCTCCTTGCCGAGGGGTCCCTCCACGCTCTCGGTGTGCACCTGGCCGGCGACTGAGGGCTCGATCGTGCCGACGAACCGCTCGCCGATGAGGTCGGGCTGGGGGTGGCTGTAGCGGGTGCCGTTCGTGTCCATCACCACGATGAAGTCCACGCCCGCGTCCTTGCGGGTCTCCTCGGCGAGCGGCTGCAGGATCGCGGACGGGTCCGGCGACCTCAGCGCTTCCTGCAGGCCCAGGGAGTTCGCGAAGGTCTGAGCGACGGAGACCGACCGGTTGCGCGCTTCACGTTCGATGTCGTAGTGCGACTGCAGCACCAGGGCCAGCAGGGCCCCGGCGGCGAGCAGCACCACGATCGCCACCTGAAGGACGAATACCTGTCCGGCGACGCTTCCGAATCTTCTGCCTAGGTGCGACCGCACCGGTACGCCGGGCACGAGAGGCGAGACGGGCTCACAAACCCAGTTGTAGCACCTCTCCGCGGCCGGGGCTCCCGGCGTTCACGGTACGCATCGCGGCCACGACACAAGGTTGCCGCCGCTGCACTCGATGTGTCCTGGCTCACGGGAACTCCGGTCCGGGCCGGTCCAGTGCAGATCATGAACGTCAACCCGATGCACTCTCCCTCGTCCGTCCCGTCCGTCCCGTCCGTCCCGTCCGTCCCGTCCGTCCCGTCCGTCCCGTCCGTCCCGTCCGTCCCCGCCCGGACGGCGACGCGCCGGTCCGTGCTGCGCGGGCTCGGCGCAGCGACGGCCGCGGGCGCCGCCGCGGTCTGTCTTCCGGCCGCCACGGCCCACGCCGCGCCCGACGGGCGGCGGACGCGCGGCGCCTCCGGCAGCTACGCGCTGACCCTTGTCCACCTGGGTCGCGACGGCGCGCCGACCACCGACTACCGCACCCTGCTGACCGCGCTGTCCGGTCCCGAAGCCGGCACCGGCCGAGAGATGAAGGAATCGACCAGTACCGTCACCGTCCAGGTGCCCGCCGGGCGTTACCTGCTCGACTGCACCCTCTCCACCAGGCCGGTGGGGGAGGAGGCGTGGGGGAACGACTGGCTCGTGCAGCCCCGGCTGGACGTCGACCGCGACATGACCCTCGTGCTCGACGCGCGGGTCGCGCGCCCGGTGGACATCCGGCCGCCGGTCGCCGACGCCAGGTTCGAGCAGGCCGGGGCGTTCGCCACGGTGACGTACGAGGGGGTCACCGGGTTCGTGAACCTGATGACGAGGTCGCTCGACCTGCGTACGGCGCACCTGGGACCGGCCGCCGAGCGCGGGGCCGTGCGGACCTGGGTGGACTCGTACTGGAGCAGGCCGGGCGGCGTCTGCGCCCTCGGCTACGTCTTCCAGGGCGAGCGGGCGCTGACCGGTCTGGTCCGGCACCCGGCTCCCGGCGACCTGGCCACGCTGGTGGTGCGCGCGGGGGTGCCCGCCTCCGGCGGGGGAACGGCCCTCGTCGAGTTCTCGCCGTCGGAGGGCCCTTCCCCGTCGCTGGGGCTGCCCGTGCCGTCGGGGGGCACCGGGACGTTCCTCCTCACGCCCGAGCGCGGCACCTGGGACCTCGTGTACGGCGCGCAGCCCGCATCGGAGGGGCCCGCCAACCACTACTTCGTCCTCGGGCGCTCCTTCACGGCAGGCTCCACCACGGTCCGCACCTTCGACAGCCCGGTCTTCGGCCCGGCCCTGGACTCCTCGCCCGGCGCCCGGCCCGTCGCGCGGCGCACCGGCGACACCCTGGACCTGACGGTGCCGCTGCTCGCCGACGGCGACGGCCATGTGCCGTCCTCGCCCCTGTTCACCGCGTCGACCGTCACGCTGCACCGCAACGGCACGCTGGTCGCGACCCGCCGCGGCGAGAAGCCGGGGCACGCCTCGTTCACGGTGCCGGCGGGGCGGGCCTCCTACCGGCTGACGGCGAGCACGACGCGGCCGCGCGGCAGCGTCACGGCGGCGTGGACGTTCACCTCCGCCGCGACGGCCACCGCCACCGACCTGCCGCTGAGCGCCGTACGCTTCGGCCCCGAGGTCGCGCTCGACGGCACCGCCCCGGCGCACACCACGAGCAGGGTGGCGGTGACGGTGGAGGGTGCGGCCCGGCGGTCGGGGGTGCGGTCGCTGACCGTGTCCGTGTCGACGGACCGGGGCGCCACCTGGACGCAGGCGGCGGTGACCGGTGGACGGATCACGGTGACGACGCCGGGGCCCGGCAAGGCGGTGTCGCTGCGAGCGGAGCTGACGGACGCGCAGGGCAACACCCTCACCCAGACCCACATCGACGCGTACGTCACGCGGGTCGCGGCCGGGGCGCGCTGACGCCGGGCCCCCACGGACGCCGGACGAGGCCGAGGGCGCCGGGCTCCCACGGACGCCGGACGAGGCCGAGGGCGCCGGGCCCCCACGGCCGCCGGACGAGCCGGGGGCGCCGGCGGCCAAGGGCCCCGAGCAGCACTCCGACGGACCCCCGGGGGCGGGGTGGGGTCCGCCCCACCCCGTGCTCTCCGCCCCGGCGTTCGCCCTCGGCTCCGGATGGCTGGACGGCGTATCGGTGGGATGACCGATGTGCCGGGCCCACGGGCACGGACATAGTCCTCGGGAGATCGTTTGCGGGTGCCGCCGTGCGCCCGGTGTGTGAAAGGACCTTCTGTGGACACGTATGCGGACCTGGTGTTTCTCGACGGCCGGGTGGTCACGGTCGACGCGGAGTTCTCCGTCGCCTCGGCCCTCGCGGTGACCGGCGGGATCATCAGCGCCGTCGGCGGGCGGGACGACGTGGCGCCGCTCGTCGGACCCGGCACCCGCGTCGTCGACCTGCGGGGGGCGACGCTGCTTCCCGGGATCAACGATTCCCATCTGCACGGATGCGCCTTCGGCATGGCGACGCCCCCGCTCTCCCTCGACGTCGCCCACCCCGCCGTCTCCTCCCTCGCGGACGTGGCCGACGTGGTCCGGGAGGCCGTCGGGCGGGTGCCGGGCGGGCAGTGGATCACCGGGCACGGCTGGGACACCGGCTATCTCGGCGAGTGCGTCGCCGACCCGTCGCGGCAGCCCTCGCTGCACGACCTCGACGCCGTCAGCCCGGACCACCCCGTCGTCCTGTACTCCTTCTCCGGCCACGCCACCTGGGTCAACTCCAAGGCGCTGGAGCTCATGGGGATCGACCGGCACACCGTCGCGCCGCCCGGCGGGGCCATCGTCGTGGACGAGACCGGTGAGCCGACCGGACTGCTTCACGAGGGCGCCCAGGCCCTCGTCCAGAACGCGCTGCCCGCACTCGGCCGGCAGGAGCGGACCGACGCGATCAGGTCGACCCTCGCCACGCTCGCCCGGCTCGGCGTGACCAGCTACACCGAGCCCGGGCTCGGCCCCGGCGGCGACGGCATCATGCGGGGCGCGCTCGGCGGGGAGACCCTCGACGTCTACCGGCGCCTGCACGCCGACGGCGAACTGACCGCCCGCGTCGGTGTCCTCCTCCTGCCCACCGGAATGGCGAGCACCGCCGAGGAGTTCGCCCGCACCCTCACCGCCCTCGCCGGCGCCGGAGCCTCCGGTGACACCGATCCGCGGCTCCTCGCCGTCCACGGCGTCAAGATCTTCGGCGACGGCATCGTCCCCAACAAGACGGCCTGGATGCACGAGCCGTACGTGGGCGGCGGCTGCGGCTCCCTCTGTGTCGGCGGCGAGACGGACGACGACCGGACCGCCGAGATCGGCGCCATGATCAGGCACGCCCACGCCGCCGGGTACCAACTGGGCGTCCACGTCACCGGCGACCGGGCCGGCGACACCGTGGCGGAGGCCTTCGCGGCGGCCGTGACCGAGCACCCGCGGGCCGACGCCCGCCACTACGTCATCCACGGCGACTTCCTCACCGCGCACAGCATGAAGCTCCTCGCCGCGCACGACTTCGGCGTCAACATGAACCCCACCATCAAGTGGACCGTCGCCGACATGGAGGAGGAGTTCGTCGGCACCGGACGTGCCGCGTACGCCTGGCCCTACCGCGACGCCCTCGACGCCGGTGTACGGGTCGCGAGCGGGTCCGACGCCCCCGTCACGTACCCGGACTGGCGCCAGGGCGTCGCCACCATGATGCTGCGCGAGTCGAAGGCCACCGGCCGCGTCAGCGGTCCCGAGCAGTGCATCGGCCTGGCCGAGGCGATCCGTACGTACACGATCGACGCGGCCTGGCAGGACTTCGCCGACGACTGGAAGGGCTCCCTGGAGCCGGGCAAGGCCGCCGACCTGTGCGTGCTCGACGGCGACCTGCTCACCGCCGACCCCCACGACATACCGCGGATGCCCGTCCTCCTCACCGTCATGGACGGGCGTGTCGTGCACGACACGCTGCGCGATTGACGTAATCAGGGCATGTGATCATTCTGGGGGGATGGCAGCGGAGCGGAGCACGGCGGACATCCTGGACGCGGCCGTCCACGTCCGCGCGGCCGCCAGGAGCGCCACGACCGGCGCGACCGGAGTCGACGGAGTCCTGGCGGCGCTGTCCGAGGTGATGGCGTACGACCACGCCTCCCTGGCCCGGTGGGACCCGCTGCGCGGCCGCCACACCACCCTGGCCGGGAACTACCCCGACGACGCCACGGCTTACATCGAGACCCGCCTCCACCACGACCCGGTGTTCCCCGTGCTCCGCGGACCGGACCGGGGCGGGCTCTGGCTCAAGGACGTCCCCCGGCGACTCCTCGCGGCGTCGCCGGGGTTCCAGGAGGTGCTGAGTCCCCTCGGGATCGAGGACGGCGTGGCCCAGTGCCTCTTCGCCGCCGACGGCCGGTACGTCGGCATGCTGAACGTCAGCACCCGTGCGCCGCTGCGCGCCACCGACCCGGCGCGCGCCGTGGTCACCCTCCTCACCGAGGCCCTGTCCGCGGCCGTCGACCCCCGCGCGTGCCCGCCGCCCGAGGAGGTCGCCGCAGCCCCCGGCCCCGCCAGGGGCGCCCGCCGGCCGGGCGGGCTCTCGCCGCGGGAGCTCCAGGTGCTCGCCGAGCTGACCGCCGGCCGCACCAACCGGGAGATCGCCGAACGCCTGTACATCACCCCGCGGACCGTGGGGACGCACATCGAGCACATTCTCGCCAAGCTCGATCTCCCCAACCGCGCGGCCGCCGCAGCCCGGGCCGCCGCATGGGGAATCGCCCCCTCCAACGGACAAGAACCGCCGCGAGCAGGGGACTTCCCGCCTCCCGGTTGATCGTCCGGTCGTGTGCGGGGCCCGAGTGAGGGCCGCCCGCCCGAGGCCCTCCCCGCTCAGCGGGCAGGGCGTGTCAGCGGCCCGCCGGGCGGACGAGGCCGGTGTCGAAGGCGAAGACGGCCGCCTGGGTGCGGTCGCGCAGCCCCAACTTGACGAGGATGCGGCTCACATGGGTCTTGACGGTCTGTTCGGCCACGACGAGACGGGTCGCTATCTCCGCGTTCGACAGGCCCTGGGCGACGAGGGTCAGGACCTCGGTCTCCCGCTCCGTCAGCGCCCCGACGCGCTCCTTCAGGGGGCTGCGAGGGGTGGCGCTGAGCCGGGAGAACTCCGCGATCAGGCGTTTGGTGAGGTCCGGGGCGAGCAGGGCGTCACCCCGCGCCACCACTCTCACGGCCTCGGCGAGTTCGTCGGCGGAGGCGTCCTTCAGCAGGAATCCCGAGGCGCCGGCCCGCAGGGCCTCGTAGACGTACTCGTCGAGGTCGAAGGTGGTCAGGACGAGGACCTTCACGGTGGAGCCGGCGGCCGCGGTGAGGACGCGGGTGGCCTCGATGCCACCGGTTCCGGGCATGCGGATGTCCATCAGGACGACGTCGGGCGAGAGTTCCGCGACCTTGGCCACCGCGTCGGCGCCGTCCACCGCCTGACCGACGACCTCGATGCCGGGTTCGGCGTTGAGCAGCACCGTGAACCCCTGTCTGACCATCATCTGGTCGTCCGCGATGAGGACGCGGATGGTGCCGCTGGTCATGTGCCGTCCTTGGGGGTGTCGAGGGGCAGGGTGGCGGTCACCTCGTAGCCGCCGTCCGTGGTCGGCCCGGCGACCAGCTCGCCGCCCAGCATGGCGGTGCGTTCCCGCATGCCGAGCAGGCCGTGGCCGAGTCCCGGCGACAGCGGGAGGGTGGTGGGCTCGACGGGGCGCGGGGCCGGGGCGTTGGCGATCCGGAGGGTGAGTCCGGTGGTCAGGTAGCCGGTCTCCACCCGCACCCGGGCTCCGGGCGCGTGCCGCATCGCGTTGCTGAGCGCCTC
Source organism: Streptomyces sp. NPDC056480 (assembly GCF_042795405.1). Classification (NCBI taxonomy): domain Bacteria; kingdom Bacillati; phylum Actinomycetota; class Actinomycetes; order Kitasatosporales; family Streptomycetaceae; genus Streptomyces; species Streptomyces sp. NPDC056480. The sequence continues at coordinate 42,101 of NZ_JBHTSA010000004.1, forward strand.
CTGGACGATGCGGTACGCGGAAAGCTCGACGCCCGGCGAGAGCCGGCGGCGCTCTCCGCTGGTGGCGGTGTCGACGGACAGGCCGGCGGCACGGACGTTGTCGAGCAGCTCGTCGAGCCGGTCGAGGGTGGGTTGCGGGGCGTGCCGCAGGGAGTCGGCCGCCGGGTCCTCCGCGCGCAGGACGCCGAGGACGCGGCGGAGTTCGGTCAGTGCCTCGACGGCGTTCTGGCGGATGCCCGCCAGGTTCTCCCGCAGTTCCTCGGAGGGGTTCTCGACGAGGTGCGGGGCCACCTGTGCCTGGATGGAGATCACGGACATGTGGTGGGCGACGACGTCGTGGAGTTCGCGGGCGATCCGTCCGCGCTCCTCCAGGACGGTGCGCAGGGCCCGCTCCTCGGCGGTGAGGACCTCCTGTTCGACCAGCTTGTTCCGGGCCACCCGGCTCAGCCGCAGGGAGGCGCCGACGACCGCGGCGATCGAGAAGGCGAGCGCGCCGCCGGTCAGGTCCTCGTTGTGCACGATGCCCGAGGGCACGGCCGCGCTGCACAGCCCCGAGAGCACGGTGAGCAGGAGCGTGACGGCGGTGACCAGAGGGGGGACCCGCAGCGCGAGGAGCAGCACCACGAAGGTGTGCATGACGATGCCCCAGACGCTCCAGGGCCAGAGCATGTCGGGTCCGACGGTCGCGTCGCCGATCTCGGAGATCAGGACCAGGCTGAGCGTGGAAAGCCACCAGGCAGGCACCGGGCGGCTCAGGGCGAGGACGAGGGAGGCGGCCTGGAGGATCACGAGGAACTCGACCGGAGGGGTGAGGACGGTCATCGCCTCGCCGTACTCGGCCATCTTGGCGAAGCCCGCGAAGACGGCGAGCAGCACGAGATGGCCGTGCGGAAGCCAGCCGAACCAGGTCTGACGGGGCAGCGGGTCGCGGGCCGTCGTCCACAGACCGCGGCGCAGCGTGCCCGGCGCCCTGCGCAGGGCGGCGCCCAGCGCCCGCCCGTAACCGTCCCCCACCCGTTCCCCCTTGTCGGTCGGGTCCACCCTATGCACGCTGCACCTGCTTCCTCGCGGCGGGTCGGCGCGCCCGGGAGGGACGGCGGACGCCCGCTTCGTACGTACGGAAGACGGCGACGCACGCGAGCAGCGCGAGCCCGAACACGGGCAGCCAGGCGAGCCGTGCGAGGACCCAGCCGTATCCGTCGGGGAGGGTGTGCAGACCGGTCAGCGGGCCGTGCCCGGTCGGTCCGGCGGCGAGGAGGCCCAGCAGGGTGACGGCCATCATCGCGGTCTGGTGCCACAGGAAGACCGTCATGGCACCGAGGTTGAGGAGGGCCACGGCCGCCCAGGCGGCGGGCCGGCTCAGGGCCCGGCGCAGCGGGCCGACGAGCAGGAACGCCGCGCCGCACTGGGCGATGCCGAAGGTGACGGCGGCGAGCGTGGGCGGGTTGAGGTTGGAGACGGCCGCGCCGGGCACGCCGACCATGGACGCCGGATAGCCGGCGAGGACGACGAGCAGGACGGTGACCGGCGCGCCCGTGATCAGCAGGGTCCATCCGACGGGCCGTTCCCTGATGCCGTGCCGGGCCCACAGGGCGCCGAGGCAGTACGGAACGAGCCAGCCGGCGGCCACGTTCGTCCAGCCGAGCCAGTCGGGTCCGCCGAGACCGAAGCGGATCACGTCGACGTGCAGGACGACGGCGAACGGCCACAGCGGGTGCACCTTGGCGACCAGCGGGGTCGCCGCCGTGAGGGCGGCGAAGACGAGCAGGAACCAGAGCGGGGAGAGGACGAGCCTGCCGAGCGTGTGCACGGTCTGCCAGGGCACCCCGCCCAGGATCATCGCGAGCGCCGTGACGGCCCACACGGCGAGGAAGACGGCCACGGGCCGGAACAGCTGGCCGAGGCGCGCGGTCAGCCAGTCGCGGTAGGACGTGCCCCGGGCGAGGGCGGCGGTGTGGCTTCCGGCGGCGACCCGCCCGCCGACCAGGAAGAAGACGGCGAGCGTCTGGAACACCCAGGAGACCGGGGTGAACTCGGGCAGCCGGTCCAGCGGGCTGACGGCCCGCAGGGTGCCGCTGTCGGTGGTCAGTGCGGTGACGAGCCAGTGGCCGAGGACCACGCCGGCGATGGCGAGGGCGCGCAGGGCGTCGAGGGCTCGGTCGCGGCCGGGCGGGGTGGCGGCGTCGATCCGCCGGGCGAGGTCACGCATCGGCCGGATCCCGTCCCGCGACGATCCGGGCCATGTTCCGCAGGGGTACGGAGCCGGGGCGGAGGTAGTCGCTGTGGCCGCCCGTGCCGGCGTCGAAGACCCGGGCGCCGAACTCCGGGGAGACCGGGTCGGTGCCGAAGCCGAGTTCGCCGAAGGCCAGGGAGGCGCGGACGTGGGGGACATGGGCGATCCAGTCGCCGGTGCCGCGGCCGGCCCAGACGGTGGCTGTGGTGCCGAGGTCGGCGGCACGGTCGGCGCCGGTGCCGGGGCTGCCGTAGAGCACGAGGCCGGCCACGGGGAGCCGGTCCGCGGCCTCGGCGCAGACGACGGAGCCGTACGAGTGGCACAGCAGCGTCAGGCGCGCCCGCGGTGCGGCGGAGGCCAGTTCACGCACGAAGGAGGCGAGGAGCGGGGCGGCCTCCTCGGCGCGACCGGAGGTCGTCGCGGCGGCGCTGAGGGTGGCGGGGGTGCGGTAGCCGAGCCAGGCGAGGACGGCCGTCCCGCGGCCCAGTTCGCGCTGCAGCGCGGCGGCTCCGGACCGGAAGCGGTGGCTGTCGAGCCGGGTGTCGGAGCCGGGCACGAGGGCGGCTATCCGGGTGGCGCCCACGAGGTCGCCGAACACCTCGACGCTGCGGCCTCCGTCGCGGCCGTCGAAGGAGAGGAGCCGGTGGTCCTCCCCGGCCATGGCCCGCAGGGTGGCGGCGCGTCCGTGGTCGCCGTGGGCCTCGGCCATGGCCTCGGCGGCCCGGACGGCGGAGCGGTTGGCGGCGTACCGCGCGGCGAGGTCGCCGGGCGCGGCGAGCGACAGGGGAGCGAGCGGGGCGGGGACGGGCGCGGGCACGGTGGCCGGGCCGGCCGCGCCGACGGTGGGCACCGCCACCGAGGCGGCGACGAGGGCGGCGAGCAGGGTGCGGCGCAGGCGGCGGCTGCGCGGGCGGGACGCCATGGCGTGGTCCTTCCGTACCGGAGTGTTTCTCGAATCCGGTGCCGAACCTATGGATCACGCGCGGTAGTCGACGTCCCGCCAGGGGGGACACCTGCCGCGTAGCTCTGGAGTACTACGGGTACGGGGCCTTGACGGCCGTACGGCGTCACCGCCCGAGGGGGGGGTGACGCCGTACGGGGTGCGGGGCGCGGGCTGCGGGGTGCGAACGAGGGAACGTCTCACGCCCGACGCCCCGACGCCCGACGCTCAACGTCCGACGTCCAGGCCCCAACGTCTAGCGGAGCGGCGTCACTTGCCGAGCCACGCGTTGTGGACGGTCAGGGTCGACGTGTTGCCCTGCCTGTCCTTGACCACGGCGGAGAGCGAGATCCCGTTGTCCTTCGCCGGGCTCTTCACGGAGATCGCGCCGTTCCTGACCCGCACGCGCTGCCAGGTCTTCCCGTTGTCGTAACTCACGGAGATCTCAAGGGACTTGAGGTTCCTTCCGGCGGCGGAGCCCTGCACGGTCACCGGGACGACGACCGGAGCGTGCTCCGGGGCGCGGGAGGTGAGGTCGACGGGAGCGGCGAAGCGGACCGTGGACACCGGCAGTGCGGTGGTGGCCGTGACCTGCTTCGAACGGAACGTGAAGCCGGTCTCGACCCGTGTCGAGGCGGCGGCGAGCCGCGCCGAGCGCTCCACGGACGTCACCAGGCGGTACTCGGCGTCGGATCCGTCGACCGTGAAGGGCTGCGAGCCGGTCAGCGGGTCGTCGTTCTCGGCGACCTTGACGCCGTCGCGGTACAGCGTCGACGTGGCAGAGGTGTACGGGGAGTACCCCGAGTGGCCCTTGCCGTCGGCGAACAGCGGCAGCGAGCCGACGAGCTGCTGCTCGCCCGTCGCCGGGTCGGGAGCGGTGCGGAACACGCCCGCGTTCCCGCCCAGGAGCGGGCCGAAGACACCCGTGTTGAACGTCTCGCGGTACGTCCGGCCGGCCTCGTACCGCTTCGGCCGGGTCATCTCCCAACTGCCCTCGTAGGCCGGGTAGCCCCACTTGTCGGGCTCGCCCGCCTGGTCGAACTTGGTGACCCACTCGACGTCGTCGGCGGTGGAGACGTAGAAGGTGCGCGTGCCCGGCGCCGGCTGCAGGTCGGAGAAGCCGTTGCCCTCCGGCGCGCCCGGGATGTGGGCGAAGGGGGAGACGAGGGCGGACCTCCCGGGGACGGAGGCGCCGAGGCCGACCTTGAGCGTGGCCAGCTCGTTCGCCTTCACGTGCTTGGTGTAACCGGTCGAGACCTTGTTCGTCCTGCCGCCGAAGGCCACCGAGTACTGGCTGGTGGCGTCCTTGAGGAAGTGGGCGTCCCAGGTCTGGAGCAGCGAGCCGTCGGTGACGGCGGGACCCATGTGGGCGGTACGGAAACCGGCGAAGCTCCTGAGGACCCAGCCGTTGCCGACCCGGCCGATGTCGGTGCCGCCGAGCTCGTAGTACGTGCCTCCGTAGTCCACCGAGTCGATGCCGGGCACGGTCACGTCCACCGGCTCGGTGGTGCGTGCGTCGGCGGTGACGGTGGTGTCGCCGGAGATCTCCAGCTTCGGCTGGGCGATCCAGTCGGTGCCCTTGGTGTAGTCCGACGGGTCCTGGTAGACGGCCGAGTTGAAGGTGTACGTGCCCTTGGGGACCCGGACGGTGTGGCTGCCGGGTTCGTTGTCGATGCGGGTCTGGAAGCCGGCGGCGGCGCCGCCGACGCCGATCAGCGTGCTGTGGAAGGTCTGGGCGTCGGCACCGTCGCGGCCGACGGCCCGGAGGGTGACGTCGTACGACTCCGCCTCGCGGACGGCGACCGCGGCCGTGCGGACGGACTGGCCGGCGGTGGTGGCGGTGACGTAGCCCGAGTAGCCGCCGTCGGCGTCACCGATCCGGGTGTCTGCGGTTAGGTCGACCTCGGCCCGGCCGCCGGCGGGCACGGTCACCTTGTCGGCGCCGAGCGTGAGGAATCCGGCCGGGGCCGGCTTGCCCTGCGGGTCGAGCGTGGCCACCGACAGGTCGAGGGTGACGTCGGTGGTCCCCAGGTTGCGGTAGGCGACCTTCCGGGTGAGGGGCCGGTCGTCGGCGTGCGGCCACCGCGCCGTGCCGAAGTTCAGCGAGACCGGATCGGCGATGACGCTCTGGGCCAGCGCCCTGTCGACCTGGACGCGGCCGGAGCCCTGCTGGAAGGCGGTGTGGTCGCCGCCCTTGGCGGACGCGGTCAGCGCGCCCTTGAGCTCGGTGGACTTCCAGTCCGGATGGCGCTGCTTCAGGATCGCCGCCGCGCCCGCGACGTGCGGGGTGGCCATGGACGTGCCGTCGATCTGCAGGTAGCCCGGCGCGGGGTGCGGGGTGCCGGGGCGGATGTCGATCGCGCTGCCCGCCGCGGCGGCCGCGGCGATGGCCACGCCGGGTGCGGTCACGTCCGGCTTGACGGCGCCGTCACCGGCGCGCGGCCCGGTGCTGGAGAAGGCCGCGAGGCGGTCGTCCTTGTCGACGGCGCCGACGGTCAGCGCGGAGTCCGCGCTGCCCGGCGAGCCCACCGTCGAGGCACCGCTCTCGCCCTCGTTGCCCGCGGCTATCGCGAACAGGATGCCCTTCTCCGCGGACAGCCGGTCGACGGCCGCCTCCAGCGGGTCGACGCCGGGGCTGTCGGGGCTGCCGAGGCTGAGGTTGACCACGTCCGCGCCCTCGGCGGCCGCCCACTCCATGCCGGCGAGGACGGCGGAGTCGTCACCGAAGCCGTTGTCGTCGAGGACCTTGCCGCTGATCACCTTGGCGCCGGGGGCCACACCCTTGAACCGGCCGCCGGACTTGGCGCCCGTGCCCGCGGCGATCGAGGCGACGTGGGTGCCGTGTCCGACGCGGTCCACGGCGTCGGGGGAGGCGGAGAAGTTCTTCTCGCCGACGACCTGGGTGCTGAGGTCGTCGTGCGTCTTGTCGACGCCGGTGTCGAGGACGGCGATCTTGACGCCCGTGCCGTCGTACCCGGATTCCCACGCCTTGTCGGCGCCGATCTGCCGGACGCTGCGGTCCAGGCTCGCGGACCGCACCCCGTCCAGCCACACCGTGCCGATGCCGGAGGCGGCGGCCCGCAGACCGCTGCTCCGCCGGTCGGTCAGCGCGTCCCACACCTTGGCGACGTCGTCCGGGGAGGTGCGGATGGCGTCGGCATTGAGCGTCGGGAACGTCCGCCGCAGCCGGGTGTCGCCGGCCGCACGCACCTCGGCGCGCGCGGCACCTGCACCCTCGTCGTACCGCACGATCAGCTTGAGCCCGTCCCAGTGGCTCTCGCGCAGCCGCGGGTCGGTGAGCACCTCGAGGTCGAAGAGCCGCTGGTCCAGTCTGCCGGCGGTTATCAGGGGCTGCGCGTCGCTGGGCACGACCAGCGTGCGGTCCTTGATGCGCTGCACCTGTACGGGTATGTGCTCACGGCCTCGGGCGGCCTCGAAGCCCACCATCCGGCCCTTGGCGTTCACCACCACGCGGTCGCCGGTGACGAGCGGGATGCGCTGGTCGCCGCCGGGGCGCGGGGTGTCGGGTGTGGCCGTCGCGGGGCCGGTCATGCCTGCGACCAGGGCCACGGATGTGGCCGCTGCGATGGTGAAGGCGCGTGTTCTCTTCACGTGTGCGCGCAAGTCTCCCCCAGGAGCTTGGGATGAGGTCGAGTGGTCGGTTCCGGCCGGGGCGCAACGACGCCCGCCGACCGGTCAGCGCAGTATGTGAGTTGATCAACGCCGGGGCGGGCGTGGGGGATTGAGCTGCGTGCTTTCCGGCCACCCGGAAGGACCGGAGTTCGATGGGGCCACGACGGCTTCGTGACGGCACCGTGACGGCCGGGCGATCCTTGTGCGACACCGGGGCCCCCGAACCGTCGGCATCGCAGTCCCCGCCGACCTTCCGGGCCCACCGCGCTCGCGGTCGGAGCGTGTCCCTCCTCTTGGCCGTATCCGTACCCCGAGGGCACGACCTTCCCTCGGGGTACGGGAACCCGCCCCGGCGGCGCGGTCGCCGGGACGGAGCTGTCGCCGCTGTGCGGCCCGGGTCAGCCGAAGTCGGGGATCAAGTGGTTCGGGGCGAGGGCCGCGGCGATGCGCTGGGCGATGGTGTGGGCGCTGTGGCCGGGCTGGGCGGTGGGGCCGTTCGTGGTCGAGACGGCGATGGCCAGGCGCTTCGCGGGGAGGTAGGCCTGGGAGGCGGAGTAGCCGAAGAACAGCGGGTGTTGTGCGATCCAGTCGCCCAGGATCAGCACGCCCATGCCGTAGTGGGTGGCGGCGGTGTTCGGGAGGCAGACCGTCGCGGGGCACGTCTTGGTCGCATGGCCGAGTCCGACCGTTCCCGGGTTCAGGAGTTCCCGGTACGAGGCCGGGGACAGCAGCTCTCCCGAGCCGATGCCGGCGGCGGAGCGGGCCAGGTCGCAGATGTCGGTGGTCTGCACCGCGCCGGGGGCCGTGGTCCACGAGGGGTTCCAGAAGGTGGACTCCTCGTACGTCCCCCGCTCGGCGGTGAAGGCGTGCAGGACGGGCTCGGGGATCTCGGGCGTGAAGCTGTTGCGGGTCTCGCGCAGTCCGAGCGGGCGCAGCACCTCGTGCCGGAGCAGGACGTCGAGGCGGGTCCCGGTGATCTTCTCCAGGGCGGCGCCGAGCAGGACGAAGTTCGCGTGCGAGTAACTCCAGTTGGTGCCCGGCTCGTACCACCTGGGGTGGCTCGTCGAGATGGCGACCAGCTCCCTGGCCGTCCACTGGCGGAAGGGGTTCGCGTAGACGCTCTCGCCGAACCCGGCGGCGGTGACGTAGTCGACGAGCCCGGTGGTGGAGGCGGCCAGCATCCGCAGGGTGATCCCGTCCCCGCCCTTGAGGTCCGGCAGCCAGCGCGACACGGGGTCGTCGAGGCGGACCTCGCCCTGGTCGACCAGGCGCAGCAGCGCGGTGCCCAGGTAGCTGATCGCGATGTTGCCGTTCCGGAAGTGCATGGCGGGAGTGGCCGGAACACCCGTCATCGACTCGCCGAGCGCGGTGGTGACGACCTCGCGGTCGCCTGCCGTGACCCGCACGATCACGGACTTGAGGTCCATCTCCGCCTTGGCCCGCTCGGCGATCCGGAGGACGTCCCGGGCCGGGCCGCGGTCGGGGAGCCGGGAGGCGACGCAGGGCCGGCGGTCGTGGCCGTCGCCGCCGGTGGGGCCGCCCACGGCCGAGACCGGGGAGCCGAGCGCGAGGAGTGCGGTGACCGCGGCGACCGCGACGACGCGGGACCGGAACGGGGAACGGGCTGATCTCATGGCGGGAGTATCGGCCGCGGCGCACCCGCCGGGTGGCGGAGGCGCCGCCGACCCGCACCGATGTCACCCGTCAGGCCCGCGTGTGAGGGCGGGCGTGCGCGGAGGGTGGGCGTGTGCGGAGGGTGGGCGTGCGCGGAGGGTGGTGGGATCGCGGTCTTCGGCGGGCGATGGGATCGCGCTCCCAGCTCCCGCCCCTGCCCCCGCCCCTGCTCCCCTCCCGCCCGCGCCCCGCGCCCCGTGTCCCGTGTCCCCGTCCCCCTCCTCGCTTCAGGTCCGGGGAGTGTCGGTTCCCGCGGGTGCGGGTGCGGGTGCGGGTGCGGGTGCGGGCGCAAGCGCAGGCGCGGGCGCGTTCGGGACGGTGGCAGGGTCCGTGCCGGCCGTCAGCCAGGAGCCGATTCCCGGGAGCGCCTCCGGACCGCTCTCGCCCTCCACCGTCGTCACGAGATCGGCGATCGTGGTGCCCGCGAGCGAGGCCCGCCACGCGGCTTCCGCGGCTCCCATCGCGCGGGCGACGGGGCAGGCCCTCGTGCACTTCTCCGGCGGGGTCGCCAGCGGTCCGCGCTGCCGGATCTCGGTGCAGACGAACGCCGGATCGGCCCCGTCGACGGCCTGCACGACGTCGAGCAGGGTGATCTCCGCGGCCTCTCGGGTCAGCACGTATCCGCCGGTCTTCCCCTGGACGGAGCGCACGAGGCCGGCCCGCGAGAGGGCCTGCATCTGCTTGGCCAGGTAGCTCGGCGACACGTCGTGCAGCTGCGCGAGGCGGGCCGCCGGCACCGGTCGGCTCGCGGCCGTGAGCACCACACAGCAGTGGAGCGCCCACTCCACGCCACCGGACAGTTTCATGTCGCCTCCCCATTTGACTCGGATACATCCTATCCGAGTATCATCTCGGACATCGGGTATCCGAGTTTGCGTCCCAGGGGCCCCGCCGGGTCCACGAAGGAAGGCACACCATGAAGATCACCGTCATCGGCGGCACCGGCCTCATCGGTTCCCAGGTCGTCGCCCTGCTCCAGAAGGCCGGCCACGACGTGGTCGCGGCCTCCCTCTCCTCGGGGGTCGACCTGCTCACCGGGGCGGGCCTGGACGAGGCGCTCGCCGGCGCCCACACGGTCATCAACGTCAGCAACTCCCCGACCTTCGACGACCAGTCGCTCGGCTTCTTCCGCACCACCGTGGGCAACCTGCTCGGCGCGGGCGAGCGCGCGGGCGTACGCCATCAGGTCGCCCTGTCGATCGTCGGCGTGGACCAGGTCCCCGACCTGGACTACTACCGGGCCAAGGTGCTCCAGGAGGACCTGCTGCGCGAGGGCCCCACGCCCTACTCGATCGTCCGCGCCACGCAGTTCTTCGAGTTCATGGACGCCGTGATGTCCTGGACGGCGTCCGAAGGCGAAGTCCGGCTCCCGGCCACCCCGTTGCAGCCGATCGCGTCGGCGGACGTGGCCGCCGCCCTCGCCGACGTGGCCGTCGGGGAGCCGCTGAACGGCACGCTCGACGTCGCCGGACCCGACGCCCTCGCGCTGGACGAGATCGGCCGGATCACCCTGGCCGCCCGCGGTGACGACCGCCCCGTCGTCGTCGACGGCGGGGCGGGCATGTTCGCGGCCGTCCGCGGTGACGTCCTCACCCCCGGGCCCGGTGCGCGCCTGGCCCCCACTCACTACCGCGACTGGCTGAGCGCCTCCCTCGCCGGCTGAGGCCCGCGCCGTCCGCCGCTCGGTCGAAGGGGCGGCCGCGTCGACCCGCCGGTGCGGCGGCGGGCCGACGGTTCGGTCCGCTAGTTGAACGGGTCGAGGGTGACGTACGCCTGCTGCGGGTTGCCGTCGTGCACCAGCGACTCGTGCGCGCCGACGTCGTCGAAGGCGAAGCCGTACGCCTTGCCGTCGGCCATCTGGGCGTGGATCTTGCGGGAGTAGTGGTTGGTCACCGCGTCCTGGTAGAAGCCGGCCGAGGACGTGTCCGGCTGGTTCGGGTTCGTCAGCAGGGTGGACCGGTTGTAACCCGCGCAGAGCGTACGGGAGATGGGGCCCCGCACCTGGTCGTTGGGGGCGTCGAGGAGCTTGTAGCAGCCGAAGACGCTGTCGGAGTCGGGCTTCTGGAACGAGGTGACGACGGCGCCCGACGTGTTGGTGAAGTTCATGACGTTTCCGGAGACCCGGCCGAAGTACTTCACCGACGGCTGGTTCGCGAACGGCGTCACCGTCAGGGTCGACGAGGCGTACTTGGTCCAGACGCGGTTGATGTAGTCGTTCATCACCCCCGAGGGCAGGGCGCCGGCCTCGATGCCGTGGCCCGGGGCGAGAGCGCGCAGCACGGTGCCGTCGGCGCGGGTCTGGATGAGGTTGGCCCAGCCGCCGGGCTGGCCGCGCAGGGCGTCGTAGAAGCCCCGGTAGCCGCCGGGCTTGAGGCGGCCCGTGTTCGCGACCGTGCCGTCGGGGCGCTTCACGCCGACGGCGTAGGGCGCGGAGACCATGTCGACCTGGGTGCTGTTGATCCAGAGGCCCGCGTCGTTGAGCGTGTACTCGGACCAGTTGAAGAGGATGTTCCTGTTGGGGTCGCTCGGGTTCTGGACCGCCGGCTGTACGAGGCCGCCCGTCGCCAGCTTGAACACCAGCTTCTGTCCGTAGCTGAAGTAGATCCGGCCCGAGAACTTCGGCAGCCGGATGGTCATCGACCCGCCGTTGGCGGGACCGGCGATGGCGGCGTCCGGCGCGGGAACGGGGACGGAGCCGCCGGCCGGCCAGGGGTGGAAGGTGCCGTTCGCGTCGGCCCAGCCCTGTCGGCCCGTCGAGAGCTCGGTGCCGAGGTTGTAGACGTAGACCTGGTCGCCGCGGCCGGAGTTGTTCGTGAAGGTGAGCGGAATGGTCGCGGGGACGGCGGCCTGGACGGTGTCGCTCGGACCGGCGACGGTGACGACGGTGCCGATCAGCGCGGCGGCGGCCAGGGTCACGAGTGCGGCGCGGCTGTGCCTGCGCCTGCGGTGTGCGGACACGTGGGGCTCCTCGGAGGTGGGGACTCCGTGTGGGGGGAATCCGTGGGTGGGTGTGGGTGTGGGTGGGGTCTTGGGGCGTGAGGGTGGATTGGGGCTTTGCGTCCCGTACGGCTTGAGAGCGCTCTCAAGAATGGTGAGGGTGAGATGGACCTGTCAATGGTTGGGGGTGGGGCGGTGCGTGCCGGGGCCGCGCGTGGGCGGGTTCGGGACGGGCGCGAGGCGGGCTCCGAGGCGGGCTCCGAGACGGGGTTCGAGACGGGGTCCGAGGCGCACGATCGGCGCAGGCGCGGCGCGCCTCGGCCGTGGCGGCGGTGGTCCGTGGAGGATCGACGGGAGGTGGCCGCGGTGCCGGTGTCCAGGATGCCGACGCCGCTTCCCGGCCGCCCGGAACACCCCGCCACCTGAAGAGATCCGGTCATGACAATGTTCGAGGACCCGCTGTTCCCGCGCCTCGCCGACCGGGCGCCCGGGCGCGTCGAGGCCGACGCCCGCCCCGTCGCTCCGGTGACGGCGTGACCGCCGCCCCGCGCGGGGGCGCGCCGGGTGAAGGCCGCTACGGCGAGGCCGTGTTCCCTCCCGAACGGGCGGGCGAGGACGAGCGCATCGACTACGGCGCGCTCGCCTACGACGACATCACCATGGCGAGGTTCCGGGCACTCGGGGTCGGTCCGGGGTGGCGGTGCCTCGATGTGGGCGCCGGCACGGGCACCGTCTCCCGTCGGCTGCTCGACGAGGCCGGAGTGACGGGTGTGCTCGCCGTGGACCGCGACGTACGCTTTCTCGTCGAGCGTCCCGTGACCGGCCTCGACGTCATCGAGGCCGACGTCACCGACCCGGACTTCGACCCCGGGCGCTTCCGGCTCGTCCACGCGCGTTTCGTGCTCATGCACCTTCCCGAGCGCGACCGTGTGATCAGTCGGCTGGCCGAACTCGTCGAACCCGGCGGTGTGTTGGTGCTGAGCGACGCGGTGGACCTGACGAGCGACCGGGCGCCCGACACTCCGTACACCTCGGTGATGCGGGCGATGTGGCAGGCGCTGAGGGAGACCATCGGCACCGACGTCTCCTGGGTGCCGTCGTACCCGCAGCTGCTCCGCGGTGCCGGCCTCGTACCCGTCGCCGCCGAGATCCATGTGCCGCCGCTGCTGGCGGGGAGTCCGATCAGCCGCTTCTGGGCGGACACGTGGGAGCGGAGCAGGGCGCCGATGCTGGCCACCGGTCTGGTCGACGACGCGGCCGTCGACGGGGCGGTCCGCTACCTGGGATCCGACGCGTGCGCCGCGCTGTCGGCAGGCATGCTCACGGCCTGGGGCCGGAAGCCGGGGGAGAGCCTGTGACCGTCGGCCTCCCGGGGTCGGCGGCTTCCGGAGGGCCCGCCGGCGACGCCCGGGGCCGTCGTGCGGGCGGCCGGGTGCTCAGCCGCCGGGGGTGATCGCCTCCAGGCCCTTGGCCAGGTCTTCGGGGTTCATGACCGGCGAGTAGTGGACCTTGGCGTTGAGCTTGAGGAAGAAGGGCTCCGAGATCTTCGGCATCAGCGACGGATCGGCCATGTCGAAGAACAGGTACGCCGTCCGGCAGCCGTTCTCGACGGTGAAGTAGGCCGCTTCGGGGCGGATCTCCCGGAGGGTCTCCTCCATGATGGTCCGCAGCGTGCCGGCCCGGATGGCCTCGTTCGAGGCCGGGGTGTCCATCTGGACCTTCAGGAGCATGCGCATGACGTCGCTGCCTCTCCCGGCCGGGCGGGCGTCGACTGGCTACGCCCTGAGGCCCGGACGCGCTCAATTCCAGCGTCCTCCTTCCCTTCCGCCGCGACCACTCGGCGGGCGGGGCCGGTCCGGCCGCCGGTCGCAGGGAGTAGGTGCGGCGGGGGCGAGAGGCACCTGTGCCGGAGGGGCCGGCGCGGGGAGGCACCTGTGCCGGAGGAGCCCGCGCGGGAGGCGTGCCGGGTGGTGGGTCGCGGGCGAACCGGCGGGCGACGGGTTCCGCCGTGAGGCTGTGCGGGATCATGCTGAGCAGCACGGTCGCGGGCGTGAGGGTGACGGCGAAGGCCGCGCCGTCGCCCTGGAGTTGGGGGTGTACGAGGGTCGCTGAGACGATCGAGGTGACCCCGCGTAGGCCGAGCCGAGCCCAGCCGAGCCCAGCCGAGCCGGCCGACGGCGCCGCGCTCGGGCCGGGTGAACGCGGTGCCCGTGAGCGCGGCCGCCACCGGTACGACACGGCCGACGGTGAGGACGAGTGCCGCGTAGCCGGTGGCCTGCGGGGGTGACGCCGGCCGAGAACTCCTCCGCGCCCACAGTGCCGAAGGTGAACCGCCCGGCGGCATCACGACCCGGGCGGTCACCGCGAGGAGCCACCGGCCGGTGCCCGGGAAGACCAGAGCCCCGGCCGGGGTGCCGAGGACGATCGAGCCCGGCAGCGCCAGGCCCGGCAGCCGCCCCGCACCCACCGACGTACGCATCCCGGGCGCGGTCCCTGGACTCGGTGGTGTCCGTGGAGCGGCTCCGGCCGCAGGTGGTCGGAGCGACGGCGTCCGCGCGCGTTCCGGTCGACGCGCGAGGGGTCGTGTCCGGTGCGAGGCTGAGGGCGTACCCGGCGTACCCCGGAACCGTGAAAGGCCTTCGCCATGATCACCACCGACTTCGTCCCCGGCTCCCCCTGCTGGCTCGACCTCGGCGCCCCCGACGTCCCGGCCGCCGCGGCCTTCTACGGCGGTGTGCTCGGGTGGGACTACGAGTCCATGGGGGAGGGGGAGGACATGGAAGGCGGGATGTTCCGGAACGACGGGAAGATCGTCGCCGGTCTCGGCAAGCTCACCGAGGAGGGTGCGCGGTCGGCCTGGATGATCTACTACAGCGTCGCCGACGCCGACGCCACGACCCGGGCCGTGGAGGAGGCCGGCGGCACCGTGCGCGTCGCGCCCATGGACCTCGACGAGTGGGGTCGGATGGCGCAGTACAGCGACCCGCTGGGCGGCCAGTTCGCCGTCTGGCAGCCGGGTTCGAACAAGGGCGTCGAGCAGGTCGACACGCCGGGATCGCTGTCCTGGACCGAGCTGTACACGACCGACGCCGCGGCGGCGAGGCAGTTCTACGGCAGTGTCTTCGGCTGGCAGTTCAGCGACATGCCGATGCCCGGCGGGGAGGGCACGTACACGATCATCACCCCCGCCGGACTGCCCGAGGAGCGCATGCACGGCGGCCTCATGCAGGTCGGCGAGGCGGACCTCGCGCTCGCGCACGGGCGGCCGTACTGGCACCCCGTCTTCGCCGTCACCGACTGCGACGCCGCGGTCGCCAGGGTCACCGCGAGCGGCGGCAACGTGCAGATGGGGCCGGACGACGCGGAGGGCGTCGGACGGCTCGCCGTCTGCCTCGACCCGTCGAACGCCGACTTCGTCGTCCTGGCCCCGCCCGCGGGCTGAGCGGCGGGACGGCCGGGGCGGGGGCCGGCGGGGCCGGGATCGCGGATCAGCGGGCCAGCCGGCTGTCCAGCCACTGCAGGACCTCGGGCGTCACCGGGTCGGTGATGTCGGCGAACTCCTCGTGCTTCTTGAGGAACTTGGCCACGTACGGGCAGACCGGCACGATCCGCATCCCGGAGGCACGGACGTCGGTCAGCGCCTGCTCGACCAGGATCGAGGCGAGACCCTGGCCCGCGTAGGCGTCGTCGATCTCGGTGTGGAAGAAGACGCGCCGGTCGTCGCGGTCGCGGTACGCCGTGAGGCCGGCGCGCTGGTCGTCGACCAGGATCTCGTAGCGGTGGCGGGGGTCGACGCGGCGGACGACGGGGGTGGTTGCTGCCTGCTCGCTCATGATGACGTGCCTCTCGGGTCGAAGGGTCCGTGGAGTGTCTGTGGGGCTGTGCGGGTCTGTGTGGTGCGTACGGTCCGACGGGGTCCGCGTCTGGGAGGTGTGTACGGTCCGGCGGGATCCGCGTCTGTGGTGCGTACGTTCCGTGGGGGCCGTGAGGGCCGTGAGGGCCGTGGGGGCCGTGAGGCGCGGTGGTGAGGTCGTGCGTGGCTCAGGCGCGGGGCGGGTTTCCGCGGGGGGTGAGGGCGGCGTTCGGCAGGGCCGGGGCCGGAAGGCGGTCGCCGGGGTAGCCGTCGACGTGCCCGAAGCGGTCGGAGGCGCGCTCCCACTCCTCCCTGGCCTCGACGATGTCCTGGTTGCTGCGGCCGATGAAGTTCCACCACATGACGATCTCCTCGCCGAACGGCGTACCCCCGATGAGGACCGCCCGCGCGCGGCGGTCCGACTCGTTCGTCAGGGTCAGGGTGTCGTGTCCGGTGCCGACGTAACCGAGTTCGGCCGGGCGGAGGAGGGTGCCGGAGAGCCGGACGTCTCCTTCGTCGACGAGCAGGCCGTGCTCGTGGGCCGGGTCGACGGGAAGGACGACCGTGGCGCCGGGGTCGATGAGGAGTTCGGCGCCGAGGAGAGGGGTGAAGGTGCGCACGGGGGAGGTCTCGCCGGCGAGCGAGCCGAGGAACACCCGGAGTTCCGCGCCGTCGAGCCGTACCGGCTTCGGGGCGTGGTGCTGGAAGTCGCGGTCGGCGTGGCGGTGTTCGTCGGGCAGCGCCACCCACAGCTGCACCCCGTGCAGGACGGTGGTGCCGGGGGTGGAGACCTCGGTGTGGCTGATGCCGTGGCCGCCGGTCATGAGGTTCAGTTCCCCGGGCCGTACGAACGCGTGGCTGCCCAGGCTGTCGCGGTGCTCGATCTCCCCGCTGAAGAGCCAGCTCACGGTCTGCAGACCGGTGTGCGGGTGGGGAGCGACGTCCATGCCGCCCGACTCGGCGACCCGGTCGGGGCCGTAGTGGTCGGCGAAGCACCAGGCGCCGATCAGCGTCCGGGACCGCTGGGGCAGGGTGCGCCGTACGGTCATGGCGCGCGGCCCGCCCAGCGGGACGTCCCGCGCGGAGAGAATCTCGACCTCCGTGTCGCTCATGCCCGACCCCTCTCCGTCCGTTCTCGTCCAGCGATATAGTTGCGCTTTCAACAACTATGGTGATCATAGCCCCAGAACCCGTGACGCGCACGGATTCCTCGAAGGAGCGCATGGTGAACGACGCGAACAACGACGTGAAGGACGCGAACGGCGTGAACGATGTGAACGATGTGAACGACTCGACGGGCGGTCGACGGGTCTACCTCGACAAGCAGAGCCCCGCGGCCTACCGCGCGCTGGTCCACACCGCCGACGCCGTCCGCGCGACCGCCGCAGAGGCGGGGCTCGACCGGATTCTGGTCGAGCTGGTCAACCTCCGCGTGTCGCAGATCAACGGCTGCGCCTCCTGCCTCGACGTCCACACGCGGGCCGCGCTCCGGGCCGGCGAGACCACCCGGCGCCTCGGCGTGCTCCCCGCCTGGCGGGACACCGAGCTCTTCACCGCACGGGAACGCGCGGCCCTCGCCCTGGCGGAGGCCACCACCGACCCGGCGGACCGCCTCGCGCAGGACAGGGCGTACGGCGCGGCCCGCACGGTCCTGAACGACGAGGAGATCTCGGCGGTGATCTGGGTGGCGATCACCATCAACGCGTTCAACCGCGTGTCGATCCTGAGCCGCCATCCCGTCCGCGACACCGCCCCCGTCCCCGCATCCGCCCCGATCCCGGTGGACGCTACGGCCTGACCCACGGCGCGTCGGTGGCCGCCAGACGTCGCGTGACGGCGGCGGCCACCACCAGCAGGGCGAGGGCCACCCCCAGCACGACCGCGAGCCCGGCGTCGAGGAGCAGGGCGCCGACGAGGGCGCCGAGGACCATCGCCAGGACGGACAGGATCCGCCGACCGGGCCGGGGGTCGTCGCCACCGGCCGGGGCGGAGTCCGAGGCCAGTCCGGTCAGCGTCTGGGTCAGCACGGTCGTGGTGAGGTCCGGCACCCCGACGCGGCGGGCCACCGCCGTCTGCATCCCCATGGCGAGGCCGAGGGCGACGATCAGGGAGTACCTGCCCGGCGCGCCCACGCGGTCGTGCGCCACGAGGGCGATGACGAGCGCCGCCGCGACGGGCACCGCCTGCAGGGCGAGCGCCGAGGCGAGCAGCCGCCCGCGGTGCGCGGCGAACCGGGTGCCGAACCGGCCACCCGCCACCGCGCCGCCGAGGAACGAGGCCAGGGACACGAGGGAGGCGGGCGCGGACAGCCCCTCGGCGCCCGCGAGGGCGAAGCCCAGGAGCGCCACGTTGCCGGTCATGTTGGCCACGAAGACCTGCCCGAGCCCCAGAAAGCTCACCGCGTCCACAAGTCCGGTGACCATGGTCAGCGTCAGCATGAGCGGCGGCAGCGGCCCGTGCCGGTCCCCCTTGGGCGGCACCAGCGTGTGAGCGACGTCGACCAGCAGCTTGCGCATCCCTCGGACGCTCCTTCCGCGACGGGGTCCGTGGCCAGGTGCCGAAGCCCTCCTGTGACGTACACCGGTTCACTCCCGATCGCGTGCGTCGCCACGCCGGAGCGGTCCGCGCGCCGTGTCGCCGCCCGTGTCCCCGTGGTGTGCGCGGCTGGTGCTTTCAGGCGGTGCGGGAAGGGCGCGGCCGTGTCCGCCGGCGGGGGCGGGGCGTTGTGAGGGTGTGATCTCTACACGACGCATTTCCTCAGTTCTCGCCGTCGCCGCCGCCTTCTCGTGCCTCGGCGCGTCCGCGGCGCAGGCCGTCGCCACCACCAGCCCGCTCGGCCCGCCGATCAATCCGGTCAGCGAGCTCGACGCGCTCGCCACGACAGGGATCCCCGAGGAGTCCAAGGCGCAGTTCCCCGGCATCGCGGGCCAGCTCGGCGGGCTCAGCCAGGTGCACCAGGTGAACCAGCTCCGCCAGCTCACCGACCTGGCCGCGCCGGCCACCGGCCTGCTGCCCGAGGTCTCCTGACCGGTCCTCCGGACGGAAGAACCGGCATCGCGCGGAGAGCGCGGTGCCGGTTCCCTGTCGTGCGGGTGCGGTCCGGTGTCACCAGCCGAAGCGGCGGTCGACCAGCGCGGCGAACTCCTCGAACGACAGGACGCGGTCGCCGTTCTGGTCGGCCTGGTCGAACAGGGCCGAGGCGTCGTCGTCGGTTCCCACTCCCCAGGCGGGGATCACGCCCTGGGCGGCAAGGGTCGGGCCCTTGGCCCGCAGCGCGTTGATGACCTCGATGCGCGTCAGGCTGCCGTCATGGTCGAGGTCGAGCGCGTCGAAGAGAGTACGGGCCTTGTCGCTCATGATGTGTCCTGCTTCCCTGTGGCCGTGGCTGGTGCATCGGCCGATGCGTCCCTGTGCAGAAGGACGCAGGGTTCGCCCCTCGCGTTGCCTCGGGGCTCGTCATCGAGCCTAGCCGGGCGGCGCGGGCTCGCCGGGCGCAGGCGGCGGCGCGAGGCGGCGAGAGGCGGCGAGAGGTTGTCCACAGGTTTCGGCGGTGCGGCCGGGGTGTCCGTGGCGGCCGATAGGGTGGGTGAATGGTCCTTTCCGACGGTTCCGCCGTGATCTCCGAGGCAGCGCAGGTGCTCCACCGCGTCTTCGGTTACAGCTCCTTCCGAGGCGAGCAGCAGGAGATCATCGAGCAGGTCGTCGACGGCGGCGACGCCCTCGTGCTGATGCCGACCGGCGGCGGAAAGTCCCTCTGCTACCAGATCCCCGCCCTGGTCAGAGACGGCACCGGCGTCGTGATCTCGCCGCTGATCGCCCTCATGCAGGACCAGGTGGACGCGCTCAGGGCCCTCGGGGTCCGGGCCGGGTTCCTGAACTCGACCCAGGATCCGTACGAGCGGCAGGCCGTCGAGCAGGCCTTCCTCGCCGACGAGCTCGACCTCCTCTATCTGGCTCCCGAGCGTCTCCGGACCGAGGGCACCCAGCGGCTCCTCGACCGGGGCAAGGTGTCGCTCTTCGCCATCGACGAGGCGCACTGTGTCGCCCAGTGGGGCCACGACTTCCGGCCGGACTACCTCGCGCTGTCCATGCTCCACGAGCGCTGGCCCAAGGTGCCGCGGATCGCGCTGACCGCCACGGCCACCGAGGCCACCCACAAGGAGATCGCCGCGCGGCTCGGTCTGGAGGACGCCCGGCACTTCGTCGCCGGTTTCGACCGGCCGAACATCCAGTACCGCATCGTCGCGAAGAACAGCCCGCACAAGCAGCTGCTCGAACTGATCAGGACCGAGCACGACGGGGACGCCGGAGTCGTCTACTGCCTCTCCCGCGCCTCGGTGGAGAAGACCGCGGCCCTCCTCGTGGAGAACGGCATCGACGCCGTCCCCTATCACGCCGGCATGGACGCCCGTGCGCGCGCGGCGAACCAGGCCCGCTTCCTCCGGGAGGACGGGGTCGTCGTGGTGGCGACCATCGCCTTCGGCATGGGCATCGACAAGCCCGACGTGCGTTTCGTGGCCCACCTCGACCTGCCCAAGTCCGTCGAGGGCTACTACCAGGAGACCGGCCGCGCCGGCCGCGACGGCGAGCCCGCCACCGCCTGGCTGGCGTACGGCCTCCAGGACGTCGTCCAGCAGCGCAAGATGATCGACGGCTCCGAGGGCGACGAGCAGCACCGGCGCGCCCTCGCCATGCACCTGGAGGCCATGCTCGCGCTCTGCGAGACGGTCGACTGCCGCCGCGTCCGCCTCCTCGCCTACTTCGGGCAGTCCGGCCGGCCCTGCGGCAACTGCGACACCTGCCTGACGCCGGCCGAGTCCTGGGACGGCACCGTCGCCGCGCAGAAGCTGCTGTCCACCGTGTGGCGGCTGGCCAAGGAGCGCCGCCAGAAGTTCGGCGCCGGACAGATCATCGACATCCTCCAGGGCAAGAAGACGGCCAAGGTCATCCAGTTCGACCACGACGGCCTCAAGGTGTTCGGCGTCGGCGCCGACCTGGGCACCGCCGAGTGGCGCGGGGTCGTGCGGCAGCTCCTCGCGCTGGGGCTCCTCGCGGTGGAGGGCGACTACGGCACGCTCGTGCTCACCGAGGAGAGCGGCGAGGTGCTCGGCGGGCGCCGCACCGTCACCATGCGCAAGGAGAAGGCCCCGGCCGCCGCCTCCCGCAAGGAGTCCGGCGGGCGCTCCGGGAAGGGCGCCCGCGTACCGGTCGACCTGCCGGCGGCCGCCCTCCCGGTCTTCGAGGCGCTGCGCGCCTGGCGTGCCGCGACGGCACGCGAGCAGGGCGTCCCGGCGTACGTCGTCTTCCACGACGCCACACTGAGGGAGATCGCGACGCGGCTCCCCGCGACGGTCGAGGAGCTCGGCACCATCGGCGGCGTCGGTGAGGCCAAGCTGGCGAAGTACGCCGAGGGTGTGCTGGAGGCGCTGGCCGAGAGCGGGGCCGACGCAGCGGCCGCCGGGTCGGAAGCCGCGCCCGGTGCGGCTCCCGCCGCGGAGCCCGTCGCCGCGGCCGCCCCGGCGGTGCCGGCAGCGAGGCCCGCGCGGTCCACGAGGGCCGTGGCGTCCGCACCTTCGGCACCGGAGCCCGAGGCGCCGTTCGACGAGGAGCCGCCCTACGACATGGACGGGATGGAGGAGCCGCCTCCGCCCTACGACGACTGGCGATAGGGCGGCCGGCAGGTCCTGCCCTCCCCCCCCCCGCGGTCCTCAGGCGGGCTGCGGGGTGAGGCGGCGCAGGCCCCGGCGGTCGTAGTACCGCGTCATGCCGAAGCCGAACGCCAGGGCGAGAGCCGTGCCGACGGCGATCATGATCCAGCCGCGGGCCAGACCCGCGTCGGCGCGGGCGTCGAAGTACAGGATGGCGCGGACACCCGCGCCGAGCTGGTGCATCGGCTCGAAGATGCCCAGGAAGCGGAAGAAGCCCGGGGTGGCCTCCAGGGGGACGGTCGCGCCGGACGAGGGGAGGGCGAGGGCGATGAAGACGAACATGGAGACGAGCTGGCCGATGCCGCCGAACGCGGCGTTGATGGCCTGGACGCCCAGACCGACGGCGACCGTCGCGCAGTAGGAGAACAGCCACAGCATCGGCAGGTGCGAGGCGTCCATGCCCAGGACCGTGATCGTGGCCACCATGACGAGCGTCGTGGTGAGGACCGAGATGCCCGCCGTCATCAGCATCTTCAGGACCAGCGTCTGCGTGCGGTCGATCGGGACCGTCGGGTACCGGGAGTGCCAGGGGCCGATCTCGCTGTCGGCGTAGCCGAGCGAGGTGTCCACGGCGCTGTTGACGAGGTTGCCGCCGATGAAGCCGCCGAGGACGAGCAGCAGGGTGTAGTAGAAGGCGGTCAGGCCCAGACCGCTGTGGCGGCCGATCGGATGGCCGACCTGGGTGGTGACGGCGACCGGGTCGGCCAGGAGCAGCCGGGTCGTCGGGACGTCGGTGGAGGCGGCGAGCTGCTTGCCGATGGTCAGCGAGGCCTGATGGGCCGCGTTCTGGTTGATCTGGGCCGTGATCGAGGAACCCAGACTGCCGAGGCCGGGATTGGTGAGCACGGTGATCGTCGGCCGTGCCGTCGCCCGGTTCGTGGTCAGGGCGGCGACGGACGCGGTGAAGTCCTCCGGGACCACGAGGGCGCCGAAGATCTCGCCGGAGGCCAGCGCGTCCTGCGCCTGCGCGCGGTCGAGCCGTCGCCAGTCGACGCTGTCGTTCGAGGAACCGGCGGCGACGATCCCGTCGGTGATCTGCTTCCCCAGGGGCTCACGCTGTCCGGGCAGCGGGGTGCCCCGGTCCTCGTCGACCAGGGCGACGGGCAGCCTGTGCAGGTTGTCGTTCGGGTTGAGGATGCCGCCCATGTAGAGGAGCGAGAGGCCCACGGCGACCAGCGCGCTCAGGACGGTCGGTACGAGCCACAGCTTGGGGTTCCGGACGAGGGTCCGGGCGCGGACCAGCGGGCCGGGGGTGTGCGGGGGGATCTCGGACGTCATGGTGTCATCGTCGACGCGTACGGCGTCGTGGCGGGGATTGCGGCCCGTACGGGTGGGGCGGGCGTGTCGGACGTCGGGGCGGGTGCCGGGGTTGGGATCGAGGGTGGGACGGACGTCGGGACGGGTGCCGGATCAGGGGGGTCCACTCCGGTTGCGTCGCCCCAGGCGTCACGTTTGAGTGGGAATGACCCTTCATGCGTCTCTGGAGCTGACATGTCGATGGCGTTCGGTTCACCCTTCGGTTCGTCCGACCCGTTCAGCGACATGCTGAACCGGTTCTTCGGAATGTCGCCGGCGTCGTCGCCCCCGGCCGTCCAGCGCGTACCGATCGGCCGTCTCCTGACCGAGTCCTCGCACGAACTCCTCAACCTGGCCGCCCGGAAGGCCGTCGAGGACGGCACATCCGACCTCGACACGGAGCACCTGCTCTGGGCTGCCACCCACGTCGACCCCTCGCGCCGGCTGCTGTCCCAGGTCGGCGTCGACCCCGAGGCGCTCGCCGCCCAGCTCGACCGGGTGCTGCCCAGGGAGTCCGGCGAACCCTCTTCGGAGCCCGGACTCACCCCGGCCGCCAAGCGCACGCTCGCCGCCGCCTACGGCCGCTCGCAGGAGACGGGCGTGTCGTACATCGGCCCCGAGCACATCCTCGCGGCGCTCCTCGACGACTCCGACTCCGGGGCGACCCGGCTCCTGGGCGCGGACGACCACGACGTGAAGAAGCTGCGCGGCCTCACGGACCAGGCCGCCCGCTCCGACGGCGGCGCCCCGGCCGCCGGAAAGCAGCAGAAGCAGCCGGCCACCACCCTCGACGAGTACGGCAGGGACCTCACGGACGAGGCGAAGGCGGGCCGGCTCGACCCGGTGGTCGGCCGCGCCGAGGAGATCGAGCAGACCATCGAGATCCTCTCGCGGCGCTCCAAGAACAACCCCGTGCTCATCGGCGAGCCCGGCGTCGGCAAGACCGCCATCGTCGAGGGCCTCGCCCAGCGGATCGTGGCGGGCGAGGTGCCCGACACCCTGAAGGACAAGCGGGTCGTCTCCCTCGACCTGTCCGGTCTGGTGGCCGGAGCGCAGTACCGCGGCCAGTTCGAGGAGCGCCTCAAGAAGGTCATCGAGGACGTCCAGCAGGCCGGCGGCGACATCATCCTCTTCATCGACGAACTCCACACGGTCGTCGGCGCGGGCGCGTCGGGCGAGGGCGCGATGGACGCGGGCAACATGCTCAAGCCCGCCCTCGCGCGCGGCGAGCTGCACGTCGTCGGCGCCACGACGATCGACGAGTACCGCAAGCACATCGAGAAGGACGCCGCACTCGAACGGCGCTTCCAGCCCGTCCTCATCCCGGAGCCCACGGTCGAGGAGACCGTGCAGATCCTCGAAGGACTGCGGGACGCGTACGAGGCCCACCACCAGGTCCGGTTCGCCGACGGCGCCCTCGCGGCGGCGGCGGAGCTCTCCGACCGGTACATCGGCGACCGCTTCCTGCCCGACAAGGCCATCGACCTGATGGACCAGGCGGGCGCGCGCGTACGGCTGCGCAGCGCCGGCCGCTCCACCGAGGTCGTCAGCCGGGAGGACCGGATCGCCAAGCTCCAGCGGGAGAAGGACCAGGCCGTGGCCGCCGAGCAGTTCGAGAAGGCCTCGGACCTGAAGCGGCAGATCGCCGATGTGGAGGGCGAACTCGCGGGCATCGAGGAGCGCCGCGAGGGCGTCGTCTCGGTCACCGCCGCCGACATCGCCGACATCGTCTCGCGCCGCACCGGCATCCCCGTCTCCCAGCTCACCGCCAGCGAGAAGGAGAAGCTCCTCAAGCTGGAGGAGGAGATGCACGCCCGGATCGTCGGCCAGGACGAGGCGGTCACCGCGGTCTCCGAGGCCGTACGCCGCAACCGCGCCGGCATGGGCGACCCGAACCGTCCCGTCGGCTCGTTCCTCTTCCTCGGCCCCACCGGCGTCGGCAAGACCGAACTCGCCAAGACCCTCGCCGAACTGCTCTTCGGCGAGGACGACCGCATGATCCGGTTCGACATGAGCGAGTTCCAGGAGAAGCACACCGTCGCCCGGCTCGTCGGAGCGCCTCCCGGATACGTCGGTTACGAGGAGGCCGGCCAGCTCACCGAGAAGGTGCGCCGCAACCCGTACAGCGTGGTCCTCTTCGACGAGGTCGAGAAGGCGCACCCCGACGTCTTCAACACGCTGCTCCAGATCCTCGACGACGGGCGGCTCACCGACGGACAGGGCCGCACGGTCGACTTCCGGCACTGCGTCATCATCATGACGTCCAACATCGGCGCGCACCGGATCCTCGCCCACGAGGGCGACGCGGCCGAGCTCAAGGGCGAGTTGATGGAGGATCTCCGGGGCCGGTTCCTGCCCGAGTTCCTCAACCGCATCGACGACATCATCGTCTTCCACAGCCTCACCGAGAAGGACCTGTCGGAGATCGTCGACCACCTCCTGGACCGCAGCAAGCACCGGGTGCACGCCCAGGACATGACCCTCGAGGTCACCGAGGCGGCGAAGAAGCTGCTCGTGGCCCACGGCTACCAGCCGGAGTTCGGCGCCCGCCCGCTGCGCCGCACGATCCAGACGGAACTCGACAACCGCATCGCCTCCCTGCTGCTCGGCGGAGAGGCGGAGCCGGGGGACACGATCGTCGCCGACGTGATCGACGACTCCCTCCACTGCACGATCCAGAAGGGCGACGGCGCAGGGAAGACCGCCGAGGCCTCCGTGACGGCCGCTGCCACCGACGGCAAGGAGTGAGACCGATGGCCCCGCACCACAAGTCGAACGAACAGGTCGAGGGCGACCCCGACACCGGGCACAGCCGCGGCATGCCCCGCCGCCCGGACGAGGACGAGCTGGAGGAGCGGCTGGAGGAGGACCGCGAGGAGGTCGGCCTGCCCCCGGACGGCGAACGGCAGGCCGACTAGGGCCTGTCCGGCCGATCGGGGTCGGACAGGACCTGCCCCGGCCCCGGTGGTGTCCCGCCGATCGCACCGGATCGGCAGGACACCCCTTGCCCTCCTGCCCCCCTGCCCCCCTGCCTCCCTGCCCCACCTGGTCCGCTTAGTCCACGGGCAGCCGCTCCAGGGCGGCGGCCACATCGGTGTCGGCCGCGATCTCGCGGAGGGCGCGGGCCGTCACCGACCCCGGCTCCCGAGCGATCGTCACGAGGCCCATCGGTACCGACCGGGCCGGCTCGACCAGCGGCACCGCCCGCATGCCGTGCGGCACGCCGAACACGTGCAGCCAGGTGTGCGGTACGACGCCGGCCCACCGGCCCGTCCTGACGTGGGCGAAGAGCACGGCCACCGAATCGGTCTCGACCCGGGGCGACGGCCGCACACCGGCCTCCGCGAACAGCTCGTCGAGGATCCGGCGTCCCTGCATCGCCTCCGTCAGCAGACACAGCGGCAGCCGCGCGGCCTCCGCCCAGGTCGCCGACGCCCGGTGGGCGGGGGTGTCGGCGGCGCCGGTGAGGAGCACGTACCGCTCCTCGTACAGCGGGACCGTCCGGAACTGCTCCCCGACGCCCTCGTGGAGGTAGGTGATCCCGGCGTCGATCTCGAAGTTCCGCAGCTGCCGGAGCACGTCCTCCGACTGGAGGTCCCCTCGCACCTCCACCGTGACCAGCGGATGCGCCAGACAGAACGGCGCGGTCAGCAGGGCGACGGCGCCGGACGCCGTCGGCACCGAACCGATCCGCATCCGGCCGCTCAGTCCGTTCCGGAGATGACCGACCTCGCTCTTCAGGGCGTCGCGGTCGGCCAGGATCCGCTGCGCCCACACCACGATGCGCTCGCCCTCGGGCGTGAGGCCCTCGTACTTGCGGCCGCGCAGCACCAGCGGGACGTCGAGCTCCTCCTCCAGCTTGCGGACCGCCTCCGAGAGCGCGGGCTGGGAGACGTGGCAGGCCTGGGCGGCGCGGGCGAAGTGGCGCTCGCGGGAGAGGGCCACCAGGTACTCGAGTTGACGGAACAGCACCTCATGGGTGTACCCGACGGGTCGGCGGAACACCAATCGCCCCACCGTGCGCCCCACCCGCTCCCGGCGCGTACGCAGCAACCCCCGGGCACGTACGCCTCAGGCCGCCGGCACTACGCCTCAGCCCCCCGGCGCGTACGCCTCAGGACACCGGCACCGAGCTCAGCCGCTCGTCGCCCGTGTACACGTTCATCGAGGACCCGCGCAGGAAGCCGACCAGCGTCAGCCCGCTCTCCGCAGCGAGGTCCACCGCGAGCGAGGACGGCGCCGAGACCGCCGCGAGCAGCGGGATCCCGGCCATCACCGCCTTCTGCACCAGCTCGAACGAGGCCCGGCCGCTCACCATCAGGACCGACTCGCGCAGCGGCAGGAGCCCCTCGCGCAGCGCGTGGCCGACGACCTTGTCGACGGCGTTGTGCCGGCCGACGTCCTCCCGCAGGCACACCAGCTCGCCCTCGGCGGTGAAGAGCCCGGCGGCGTGCAGCCCGCCCGTGGTGTCGAAGACCCGCTGGGCCGCCCGCAGCCGGTCCGGCAGGGCCGCGAGGACGTCCGTACCGATCCGCAGCGGGTCCTCGGCGACCGACCAGGCGGCCGTCGTGCGGACCGCGTCCAGGCTGGCCTTGCCGCACAGTCCGCACGAGGAGGTCGTGTAGAAGTTCCGCTCCAGGGACGCGTCGGGGGCGGCGACGCCGGGCGCCAGACCGACGTCGACCACGTTGTACGTGTTGCCGCCGTCCGCCGTCGCACCCGCGCAGTAGCGGATGCCGGCCACGTCCTCGGCGGAGTGCACCACGCCCTCACTGACCAGGAAGCCGACCGCGAGGTCGAAGTCGTCGCCCGGGGTCCGCATGGTCACGGTCAGCGGGCGCCCGCCGACCCTGATCTCCATCGGCTCCTCGGCGGCCAGGGTGTCCGGGCGGTAGGAGGAGTCCCCCTCGCGCACGCGCAGGACGCGCCGCCGTACGGTCACTCGTCCCATGGTTCGATCCTCTCCTCGGAGCGCCGCTCCGACGGTGCTCGGTGTGTGGCCCGGTCGTCCGGTGGTCCGGTCGTGCCTGTTCGGGGGCTGTCCACGACTCTGTCACGCGTTCGGCGCCGGCATCTCCCCGGGCGACCGTTCGAGGCGGACGACGACTCCCTTCGAGGTCGGGCAGTTGCTGATGTCGGCGACGCTGTCCAGCGGCACCAGGACGTTGGTCTCCGGGTAGTACGCCGCAGCCGAGCCACGGCTCGCCGGGTACGCCACGACCCGGAAGCCCGCCGCACGGCGCTCCCGCCCGTCGTGCCAGACACTCACCAGGTCCACGGTGTCACGGTCGGCGAGGCCGAGGTCCGCCAGGTCGGCGGGGTTCACGAGGACGACCCTGCGGGCGTCGTGGATCCCCCGGTAGCGGTCGTTCGGCGCGTACCAGACGGTGTTCCACTGGTCGTGCGAGCGCAGGGTCTGCAGCAGCAGATGGCCCTCGGGTACGTGCGGCATCGTGAAGTCGTTGCGGGTGAGGACGGCCTTGCCGCTCGGGGTCGGGAAGACCCTCCGGTTCACCGGGTTGGGCAGCGTGAAGCCGCCGGGCACGGCCACCCGGGCGTTGAAGTCCTCGAAGTCCGGGACGACGCGGGAGATCCGGTCGCGGATGGTGCCGTAGTCCGCCTCGAACAGCTCCCACGGGACGGCCGGCTCGTCGCCCAGGGTCCGGCGGGCCAGCCGGGTGATGATCGCGACCTCGCTGAGCAGGTGCGGGGAGGCGGGCGGCAGCTTCCCCCGGGAGGCGTGGACGTCGCTCATCGAGTCCTCCACGGTGACGAACTGCTCGCCGGTCGCCTGCACGTCCCGGTCGCTGCGGCCGAGCGTGGGCAGGATGAGGGCGGTGTCGCCGCAGACCGTGTGGGAGCGGTTGAGCTTGGTGGAGACGTGTGCGGTGAGCCGGCACTTCCGCATCGCGGCCTCGGTGACCTCGCTGTCGGGGGTGGCCCGCACGAAGTTCCCCGCGACGCCCAGGAAGACCTTGGCACGGCCCTGGTCCATGGCCCGGATGCCGTTCACGGCGTCCAGACCGTGGTGGGCCGGCGGGGTGAAGCCGAACTCGGCCCCCAGGGCGTCGAGGAACTCCTGCGGCATCCGCTCCCACACCCCCATGGTGCGGTCGCCCTGGACGTTGCTGTGGCCGCGCACCGGGCACACGCCCGCGCCGGGCCTGCCGATGTTGCCCCGGACGAGGAGGAAGTTCACCACCTCTCGGATGGTCGGCACCCCGTGCTTGTGCTGGGTCAGCCCCATCGCCCAGCACACGATGATCCGCTCGCTGCTCAGGACCCGCTCGAAGACCTCCTGGATCTCCTCGCGGGACAGCCCCGTGGCGGCCAGGACGTCCTCCCAGGCGATCTTCCGCGCGTGCTCGGCGAACTCCTCGAAGCCGGTCGTGTACGTACGGATGAACTCGTGGTCCAGTACGGTCCCGGGGGCGGCGTCCTCGGCCTCAAGGAGCAGCCGGTTCAGGGCCTGGAACAGGGCGAGGTCCCCGCCGGCGCGGATGTGCAGGAACTGGTCGGCGATCGGTGTGCCGCGGCCGATGATCCCGCGGGCCCTCTGCGGGTGCTTGAAGCGCATCAGACCGGCCTCGGGCAGCGTGTTCACCGCCACGACCCGGCCGCCGTTGCGCTTGGTCTCCTCGAGTGCCGACAGCATCCGGGGGTGGTTGGTGCCCGGGTTCTGCCCCACGACGAAGATCAGGTCCGCGTGGTGGATGTCGTCGAGGGAGACGCTCCCCTTCCCGATGCCGAGCGTCTCCGACATGGCGGACCCGCTGGACTCGTGGCACATGTTGGAGCAGTCGGGGAGGTTGTTCGTGCCGTACGCGCGGGCGAAGAGCTGGAGCAGGAAGGCGGCCTCGTTGTTGAGCCGGCCCGACACGTAGAAGAGGGCCTCGTCGGGGGAGTCCAGGCCCCGCAGCTCGTCGGAGAGCAGCCCGAGCGCCTCGTCCCAGCCGATCGGCTCGTAGTGCGTCCCGCCGGGGCGCTTCACCATCGGCTCGGTCAGCCGGCCCTGCTGGTTCAGCCAGTAGTCGGACCTGCCGTCGAGCTCCGCGATCGAGTGCTCGCGGAAGAACTTCCGGGTGACGCGGCGCGAGGTCGCCTCGTCGTTGATGTGCTTGGCGCCGTTCTCGCAGTACTCGTTCATGTGCCGCTTGCCCGGCGCGGGCTCGGGCCAGGCGCAGCCGGGGCAGTCGATGCCTTCGGGCTGGTTGATGTTCAGCAGCGTCAGCGCGGTACGGCGCGGGGACGTCTGGCTCAGGGAGTACTCCAGCGCGTGCGTCACCGCGGGCAGACCGGTCGCCCAGGTCTTCGGCGGGGTGACCTTCAGGTCGTCGCTCGGATCGTCCTCGATGCGGCTGCTCATGCCGGTCGCGCCTCGTCTTCTTCTGTATCGGGGCCTTCGTTCCGGCCCTTCTTCCAGGGATCGTGCGCCGAATATCCGCTTATTCTCTGCAGGAAGTCAAAGAGGTGAATTCGATGAGCTGACAAGTGCGGCCTATTGCAGTGATGTCGCAGGTCAGGGTGGATGGGATCGGTCGGATCGGCGCCACCGATCACGTAATAGAGAAACCCTCTTTGACTTCATCCGGTGATGCATCGAAAGTGGTCGGCGGGTGAGAAATGCGCGACTGCCTCCAGGCAGAGGAAGAAGGCAGCCCCGTGTCCCGACCGCTTCTCGACAGGACCGCTCCGGCTCCGCTGACCGACCGCTTCGGCCGGGTCCACAAGGATCTCCGGGTGTCGCTCACCGACCGCTGCAATCTGCGCTGCACGTACTGCATGCCCGCCGAGGGCCTCGACTGGCTGCCCCGGCCCGAGCTGCTCACCGACGACGAGGTCGTCCGCCTCGTCCGGGTCGCCACGCTGCGGCTCGGCATCACCGAGGTACGGCTGACCGGGGGTGAACCGCTGCTGCGCCGTGGGCTGCCCGGTCTCGTCGCCCGGCTGCACGCCCTGCCCGAGGCCCCCGAGCTGTCCCTGACCACCAACGGCATCGGCCTGGCGCGTGCCGCCGGCGCCCTGCGGGCGGCCGGGCTCGGCCGGGTCAACGTCAGCCTGGACACCCTGCGCCGCGAGCGGTTCGCGGCGCTGACCCGGCGCGACCGGCTCCCCGACGTCCTGGCCGGCCTGCGGGCCGCCCGCGACGCGGGCCTCGCCCCCGTCAAGATCAACACCGTTCCGGTGCGCGGGGTCAACGACGACGAGATCGCCGACCTCGCCGCGTTCGCCGTCGAGCACGGCTACCGGGCGCGGTTCATCGAGTCCATGCCCCTGGACGCGCAGGGCGCCTGGGACCGGGACCGGATGGTCACCGCCGAGGAGATCCTGGACCGCCTCCGCGAGCGTTTCGAGCTGATACCGGTCGGACGGCGGGACAACGCACCGGCCGAGGAGTGGCGGATCGCCGGCACGGACACGCCGGTGGGCGTCATCGCGAGCGTGACCCGCCCGTTCTGTGGCGGCTGCGACCGGGTGCGGCTCACGGCCGATGGACAGCTGCGCAACTGCCTCTTCGCGACGGAGGAGTCGGACCTGCGGGCCCTGCTGAGGGGCGGCGCGGACGACACGGAGATCGAAGCGGCCTGGCGCACCTCGATCGGCGGCAAGGGCCCGGGCCACGCGATCGACAGCCCGGAGTTCCGGCGACCGGAACGGCCGATGTCGGCGATCGGGGGGTGAGTCGGGCGCCGCCCGGGGCGGCGGACGCGGGTTCACGGACGACGTACGACACGAAGCGAGGAAGCGACACATGACTGCGGCACCTTCGAGCGGTGGCACGGGGGTCGGGACGCTCCGGACGGGTGTGGAGCGGGAGGCCTCGGCGGTCCGCTCCTCCGAGTTCCCTTCCTGCGGGGTTCCTTCGTCGGGAGTCCCCTCCGCCGGAGTCCCTTCGTCCGGAGTCCCTTCGTCCGGAGTCCCCTCCGCCGGAGTCCCTTCGTCCGGAGTCCCTTCGTCCGGAGTCCCCTCCGCCGGCGGGCCCGCATCGCGGGCGCACGCCGTCGACTGGGAGCGGGCCAGGAGTCTCGCCCGTGACGTCCCGCCCCTGGCCGTCGTCGGCCGTCCCCTCGGCGAGGCGGTCGGGCAGGTGCTTGCCCGGCCACTGGCCGCGCTCACCGACCTGCCGCCCTTCGACAGCTCCGCGATGGACGGATGGGCCGTGGCCGGAGCCGGACCCTGGCGGCTGCGGGGCCGGGGCGTCCTGGCCGGTGCGCAGCCCCCGCCGCTGGTCGACGGCACCGCCGTCCCCATCGCCACCGGCGCCCGACTGCCCTCGGGGGCCGGCGCCGTGCTCCGCCGTGAGCACGGGGAGGTCGACGCCCGGAACGGGATGCTGCTCGACCGAACCGCCGGCCCCGGCTCCCCGGCACCCGGCCGCGACATCCGGCCCCAGGGGCAGGAGGGCCGTTCGGGCGACGTCCTCCTCCCCGCCGGTACGACCGTGACCCCCGTCGTCCTCGGCCTCGCCGCGGCGGCCGGGTACGACCGACTCACCGTGTACCGACGGCCCGTCGTCGAACTCCTCGTCCTCGGAGACGAGTTGCTGGAGTCCGGGCTGCCCCGCGCCGGCCGCGTGCGCGACGCGCTCGGGCCCCTCCTGCCGCACTGGCTGCGCGGACCGGGCGGCGCGGACGTCACCGGTCGCCGCCTGGTCTCCGACGACCTGCGGCCGTTGTACGAGGCCCTGCGCGACTCCACCGCCGATGTCGTCGTCACCACCGGAAGCACCGCCGCCGGGCCGGTGGACTTCCTCCACGACGCGCTCGCGCGGCTGGGCGCCCGGCTCCTGGTCGACTCCGTCGCCGTACGGCCCGGCCACCCCATGCTGCTCGCCGAACTGCCCCCGCGCGCCGACGGCCGCCCCCGCCGGCTGGTGGGCCTGCCCGGCAACCCGCTGGCCGCCGTGGCCGGCACGGTGACCCTCGCCGTACCGCTGCTGCGCCGGCTCGGCGGCCACCAGGACGCCGAGCCGCTCCGTGCGCCCTGCGCCGCCGCCCTGCCGGGGCACCCGAAGGACACCCGGCTGCTGCCGGTACGCCGCGCCGGGGGCGAGGTGGCGGCGCTGCCCTTCGACGGCCCGGCCATGCTGCGCGGCCTCGCCGTCGCCGACGGGCTCGCGGTCGTGCCTCCCGGCGGAGTGGCCGCCGGGGGCGACGTCCAGGTCCTTCCCGTCCCCGGACCGTGCCCGGCGCCTTGACCGGCACGCACGAGAACCCGTCCGAGCAGCGAGGAGACCCACACGTGACGTCGTCCACGACACCCGCCGACACCATCCGCGACCGCATGGCGCACCCGCTCGACGCCTCCGGCGGCCCGATGCGGCTGCTCGCCGTACGGGACACCCCGCTCTCCCTCGACGAGGTGTACGCGGCCGTGGGCGACGACGCCGCCGGTGGCACCGCCCTCTTCGTCGGCACCGTGCGTGACCACGACGGCGGCAGGCCGGTGGCGTCCCTGGCGTACAGCGCGCACCCCGGTGCCGAGGCCGAGCTTCGGCGGGTGGCCGGGAAGGTCGCCGCGGACTTCCCCGTACGCGCGGTGGCCGCCGTACACCGGACCGGTCACCTGGCCGTGGGCGACGTCGCGGTCATCGCTGCCGTCTCCTGCCCGCACCGCGCGGAGGCGTTCGCCGCCTGCGCGCGCCTGGTCGAGGACCTCAAGCACGAGGTGCCGATCTGGAAGCGGCAGATCTTCGTGGACGGTGCTGAGGAGTGGGTCGGCGCGTGCTGAGCGACCGGGAGGAGCCGGGCGACGACCGGCAGGAACCGGGTGGCGGGGACGGGTCGGGCGGCCAGGACGGGCCCGGTGGCAGGGACGGGTCGGGTGGCAGGGACGGGTCGGGTGGCCGGGGGGAGTCGGACCGTCGGACGCGGCCCGGCTCGGAGAGCGGGTCCAAGAGGGCTGACACGAAGGGTGGTTGGCGGCGGGCCGTCGGCCGGGCGCTCTCCC
Source organism: Streptomyces sp. NPDC056480 (assembly GCF_042795405.1). Taxonomy (NCBI): domain Bacteria; kingdom Bacillati; phylum Actinomycetota; class Actinomycetes; order Kitasatosporales; family Streptomycetaceae; genus Streptomyces; species Streptomyces sp. NPDC056480. Next base: position 75,325 of record NZ_JBHTSA010000004.1, read on the forward strand.
CTCGGGGCGCGCTCGCGCTCCAGAGCGTGGACGGCGCCCTGTCCTTCGCGCTGCGCGCCGCCCTCGCCATGGCCGTGCCCGCGCTGCCGTTGGCCCTGGCCGGACGCGCCGATCACGCCGTCTACACGATGCTCGGTTCCTTCACCACCACCTTCGGCCGCAACCTGCCCTACGCGCGGCGGGCCCGTGTGCTCGCGCTCGTCGCGGTGGCCATGACGGCCTGCGTGGGCGGTGGTTCGGCGCTCGCCGTGTGGGCGCAGCCACGGGACGGGGGAGCGGGCGCCGCCGTGACGGTCGCGGCGATGGCGGTGGTGGCCGGTGCGGCGAAGTTCGCCTGTGACGCGGCCCGGCTGAGCGGCCTCGGTGCGGTCCTGCTGCTCTTCTCGTTCGCCGTCGCGGCCAACGGCTCCACCGATCCCGCCGACGTCCTCCTGCAGACGGCCCTGGCCGCGATCGGCGCGGCCGTGGCCTGGGCCCTCGCCGTCCTCGGGTGGTTCGCGCACCCGGACCGGCCGCAGCGCCTCGCCGTGGCGGCGGCGCTGCGCGAGCTGGCGGACCTGTGGGAGGCGGCCGGCACGGGGAACGGCCACGGGCTCGTACGGCACCGGGCGACGGCCGCGGTCCTCCAGGCGTACCGCACGCTCGGCGTCCTGCCCTCGAGCGGCGCCCGGCGGGATGGCCGGGGAGACACCTGCCTCCGCCTCACCGACCTCGCGTGGGCGCTCCTCGTCGGGTCCGCGCGGGGGGTGCCGGACGACCCCGCCGGCCTGGCACGGAACCTGCGCCGGCAGGTCCGGCTGCTGGTGAGCCGCCGCCGGCGCCTGCCCCGGATGCTGCCGGAGCTCGCGGTCCCCTCCCTGATCGCCCGGGGCACCGCCGCGCCCGGGGCGACAGCGCCCGGTCCCACCACGCCGCGGGCCACCGAACTGCGGGCCACGCAACTCGTGATGGGGCGGGACGCTCCCCGCGCGGAGGTTCCCCGCGCGGATGCTGCCTGCGCGGAAGCCTCCGGCTCGGGAGCTTCCGGGGCGGCAGCCTCCGGCACCGCAGCCTCCGGCGCGGCAGCCTCCAGCGAGGGCCCTTCCGGCGAGGGCCCTTCCGGCGCGGGCGCAGCCGGCCGGGTCGATCCAGGCCGGGTCGATCCAGGCCGGGTCGATCCAGGCCGGGTCGGTCCAGGTCGGGTCGCACCAGGCCGGGTCGCTCCCGGCCGTACGGCCGTCCTGCTCGTTCCCGCCCTGCGGATGGTCCTCGGGACCGGCCTCGCCGGCGGGGCGGCCCTGCTGTTCGGGCTCGGCCACGGCTACTGGGCGGCGATCTCCGCCGCCGCCGTCCTGCACTCCGTCAACGTACGGACGGCGGCGCAGCGGGCCGTGCAGCGGACCCTGGGCACGATGGCCGGCCTGATGCTCGCGCTCGGCGTGCTGGCCGCGCGCCCCGATCCCGTCGTCCTCGTCCTGGTGATCGTGCTCCTCGAGTTCCTCCTGGAGTACGTCGTCGCCCGCAACTACGGTCTCGGCGTCGTCTTCCTCACCCCGCTCGCCCTGCTCCTCACCGATCTGGCCGCGCCCTCGCCGGCCGGGGACCTCGTCCAGGACCGGGCGCTGAGCAGTCTGCTCGGGGTCGGGATCGCGCTGGTGTGCGCGCTCGTCGTGGTCCACGACCGGGCGGCCGTACGGGCGCAGCGTGCGCTCACCGCGTGCCGTTCGGTGTCGGCCCGTGCCGAACGGGCCCTGGACGAGCGGGATCTCGAGTCGTTCCCGGCGGTGCAGGGTGAACTGGCCGCCGCTGTTGTGGAGTTGAGGGAGGCTGACGATGCCGCCGCCGGCGAGCTGTGGCCGGCGGAGATCGACCCGACCGAACTCGCCGCGGCGGAGCACCGCGGCTACGTCCTCCTGGAGCGGCTCGCCCGCCGGCGGTGAGGGAAGGTCAACCGGTGGGCACGATGGTCACCTTGACGTGCTTCATGATCGGCTGGTCGCTCTGGGTGCTGTAGTCGACCAGCGCGCACAGCACGTTCATCTCGGGCATGTAGCCGGCGGCGCAGCCCCGGGGGATGTCGTACGGCACCGCCAGGTAGCCGCTGACGGACCGTTGGCTGCCGTCCTTCGCGGTGCTCGTGATGTCGACCGGCCCCATGTCGGCGATCCCGCGTTCCCTCATGTCGGCCCGGTTCATGAAGACCAGGGTGCGCAGGTTCTTGATGCCGCGGTAGCGGTCGTTGTCGGAGTAGATGGTGGTGTTCCACTGGTCGTGGGACCGCATGGTGCCGAGTGCCAGGGTCCCCGGCTCGGGCACGACGTCGGGCAGCGGGGCGCTGGAGAACTCGGCGCGCCCGGACGGGGTGAGGAAGACCAGCTCGCGGGCGGGCTGCTTGATGCGGAAGCCGAGCGGGAGGCGTACCCGCCGGTTGAAGTCCTCGAAGCCGTCGAGGGCCTTGGCCATGGTGTCCCGGATGCGGTCGTAGTCCTCGATGTACCACTCCCAGGGCGTCGCGCTGTCGGGCAGCGCCGCCCGGGCCATGCCGGCGACGATCGCCGGTTCGGACAGCAGGTGCGGGGAGGCCGGGCGCTTCATGCCGATCGACAGGTGGACCATGCTCATCGAGTCCTCGACGGAGGTGCTCTGGACGCCCCTGCGCTGGTGGTCCTTCTCGGTGCGGCCGAGGCAGGGCAGGATCAGTGCCTGCCTGCCGTGGACGATGTGACTGCGGTTCAGCTTGGTGCTCACCTGGACGGTGAGGTCGCAGGTGCGCAGCGCCGCGTAGGTGAGCGGGGTGTCGGGGGCGGCGAGCGCGAAGTTGCCGCCCATGCCGACGAAGACCTTGATCTCGCCGCGCCGCATCGCCTCGATGGTGCGGACGGTGTCCATGCCGTGCTCGCGCGGCGGATCGATCTCGCAGACCTCGGCGAGACGGTCGAGGAACGCCTCGCTGGGGCGGTGGTCGATGCCGCAGGTGCGGTTGCCCTGGACGTTGCTGTGTCCGCGTACGGGGGAGGGGCCGGCGCCCTCGCGCCCCAGGTTGCCGCGGAGCAGCAGCAGGTTGACGATCTCGCGCACGGTGTCGACGCCGTGCTCGTGCTGGGTGAGGCCCAGACACCAGCTGACGATGGAGCGGTCCGCCTCGCCGTACACCCGCGCGGCCTTGAGGATGTCGGCGCGGCTGAGTCCGGACTGCCGCTCGATCTCCTCCCACGGTGTGGCCTCGCACAGCGCGCGGTACTCCTCGAAGCCGCTCGTGTGGCGGTCGATGAACTCCTGGTCGAGGGCCTTGGGGTCGGTACCCGACTGCTCCAGGACCGCCTTGGCCATGCCGCGGATCAGCGCCATGTCGCCGCCGATGCGCGGCTGGAGGTTCAGGGTGCTGGTCTTCGTGGTCTTGAAGAGGGCCATGTCCGTGAAGTCGTGCGGCACGATGGTCCGGGTGGCGGCGGCCTCGACGAGCGGGTTGACGTGGACGATCTGCGCGCCGCGGTGGTGTGCCTCGGCGAGCGCGGTGAGCATCCGGGGCGCGTTCGACGCGGCGTTCACCCCGAAGATGAACAGCGCGTCGGCGGTCTCCCAGTCCTTGAGGTCGACGGTGCCCTTGCCCGTACCCAGGGAGGCCTGGAGGGCGCGGCCGCTGGCCTCGTGGCACATGTTGGAGCAGTCGGGCAGGTTGTTGGTGCCCAGCTCGCGGGCCATCAGCTGGTAGAGGAAGGTCGCCTCGTTGCCGAGCCGTCCCGAGGTGTAGAAGGACGCCTGGTGGGGGGTGTCGAGGCCGCGCAGGGCACGGCCGACCACCTCGAACGCGTCCTTCCAGGTGATCGGGACGTAATGGTCCGACTCCGGGTCGTAGACCATCGGCTCGGTCAGCCGGCCCTCGTTCTCGAGGTCGTAGTCGCTCCACTCGGCGAGCTCGGACACCGAGTGCGCGGCGAAGAACTCGCTGCCGACGCGCTTGCGGGTCATCTCCCAGGTGACGTGCTTGATGCCGTTCTCGCAGATGTCCAGGTGCAGGCCCTTGGTGTCGTCGGGCCATGCGCAGCCGGGGCAGTCGAAGCCGGTGTTCTCGTGGTTCATCCGCATGATCGCGCGCGGGCCGTCGACGAGGGCTCCCTCGCGGACGAGGAAGCCGGTCACGCTCTTGGCCGCGCCCCAGCCCGCCGCGGGGTGGTGGTAGGGGTGGAATTCCGGGTCGCCCTCGGGGGTGGGCCCCACCCGGGCCTCCACGGGCTCCGGGGCGCCGGGCGCCGGAGGTTCCTGCGCGTCCTGGTCGGTGCTCACGGCCGTTCACCCTTTCACCTGCGGAGATTCGGGGCATGACGGGGCAGAAGTCACCCCTTCGGGCAGGCTATGCCCGCCGGTTCCCGGGTGCCACTCGGCCCAGGCGGGCCGCACGGGCTGCGTACCGGATCATGGGCGCCTACGCTGGCGCTGTCCTTTTTGTAATCTTTTGCCACATTGTCTCTCGGCGGGAGTCCCATGGTCGTCGTACAACCCGTCGTCGCCCCGCCCTCCCGGGCGGCCGTCTTCCTCGTGGCCACCGTCAACCCCGGCGGCGAGGACACGGTGCGGGAGGCGCTCCAGGACCTGTCGGGGCTGGTCCGGTCGGTGTCCTTCCGGTATCCCGATTCCGACCTCACCTGCGTCGCGGGGATCGGCTCCGAGGGCTGGGACCGGCTCGTCGGCGGTCCGCGCCCCCGTGAACTCCACCCCTTCCCGGCCCTCACGGGCCCCCGCCACCGGGCCCCGGCCACCCCGGGCGACCTGCTGTTCCATGTGCGTGCACGGCGCATGGACCTCTGCTTCGAACTCGCCCGGCTGATCGTGGAGAGCCTGGGCGGCGCCGTGACCGTCGTCGACGAGGTGCACGGCTTCGCGTACTTCGACGAGCGCGACCTCCTCGGCTTCGTCGACGGCAGCGAGAACCCGGGCGGCCGGGTGGCCGCCGCGGCGGTCCACATCGGCGACGAGGACCCCGACTTCCGCGGCGGCAGCTACGTCATCGTGCAGAAGTACCTGCACGAGATGCCCGCCTGGGACGCGCTCACCGTCGAGCAGCAGGAGCACGTCATCGGACGCGGCAAGGCGTCCAACGTGGAGATGCCCGATGACGTCAAACCGCCGAACTCGCACGTCGCGCTGAACACCGTCGTCGACGAGGACGGCGTCACCCGGCAGATCTTCCGCGCGAACATGCCGTTCGGCCGGATCGGCGGCGGCGAGTTCGGCACGTACTTCATCGGCTACGCACGCACACCCGCCGTCACCGAGCTCATGCTGCGCAACATGTTCCTCGGCGATCCCCCGGGCAACACCGATCGCATCCTCGACTTCTCCCGTGCCCTGACCGGCGGCCTCTTCTTCGTGCCGAGCGCCGACCTCCTCGACGACCTGCCCGCCGCGCCGCCGGACGCCGCCGTCCGCCAGGGAGACTCCCTGGGCATCGGCGGCCTGAAAGGAGCCTGACTCCCCATGACGACCCCCGACGCCACGACCCCCGGCCCCACGAGCGCCCCGTACCTCGGCCCCGACACGAACAACCTGCACCGCGAACTCGCCCCGATCACCCCGGCGGCCTGGGCCGAGATCGAGGAGGAGGCCCGCCGCACCTTCCGCCGCAACGTCGCGGGCCGCCGCGTCGTCGACGTCCCCGACCCCGGAGGTCCGGGCCTCGCCGCCGTCGGCACCGGGCACCTCGGCGACCTGGGCTCGCCCGCCCCCGGCGTCACCGCGCGGCTGCGCGAGGCCAAGCCGCTGTTCGAACTCCGGGTGCCCTTCACCGTCGACCGGGCCGCCGTCGACGACGTCGAGCGCGGCTCGAAGGACTCCGACTGGCAGCCCGTCAAGGACGCGGCGCGCGCCATGGCGTTCGTCGAGGACCGCACGATCTTCGACGGGTACGGGGCGGCCGGTGTCGACGGCCTGCGCGCCCGGTCGTCCAACCCGGTCGTCCAGCTCCCCACCGAACCGAGCGACTACCCCGACGCCGTCAGCCGCGCCCTGACCGCCCTGCGCCTCGCCGGCGTCGACGGCCCCTACGCGCTGCTCCTCGGCGCCGACGAGTACCGGGCGGTCAGCGAGACCTCCGACCACGGCTACCCGATCGCGGCCCACCTCGGCCGGATGCTCGACGGCTCGCCGATCTGGGCCCCCGCCCTCAGCGGCGGCTTCGTCCTGTCCACCCGGGGCGGCGACTTCGAGCTGATCCTCGGCCAGGACCTGGCGATCGGCTACACGGGCCACGACGCCGACAGCGTGCAGCTGTACTTCCAGGAGACGCTGACCTTCCGCACGTACACGGACGAGGCCGTGGTCGTCCTGGAGGCCCCCTAGGGCCTGTCCGGCGGATCGAGAGCCGGGAGGCCCGACGCCATGAAGAGTCCGCTGCCGCTCTCCGCCGTGCCCCGGCTCGCCGTCTCGGCGCTGGTCGCGGCGGCGGTCGGCGCCGTCGTCGGCGCCACCACCCACGCGCCGCTGGGCGTCCTCTCCGCGATCGCCGTCGGGGAGACCCTCTTCGTCGTCGCCGGGTGGGTCACGCTGTGGCCGATGGACGCCGCCACCACCCATCGCAACGTACGCCGCGAGGAGTTCCGGCCCGTCGTCGAGGAACTCGCCGTCGTCGGAACGGCGGTGGCCGGACTCGTCGGCATCGTCGTCCTGCTCCTGGTCGGCAGGTCCGACCTGAGCCACGCCGCCGCGGCGACCGCGTTCGCCGGGGTGTTCATGTCGTGGGCGGCGCTGCACCTGATGTACGCCACCCGGTACGCGTACGTGTACTACCTGAAGCCCGGCGGCGGCATCGACTTCAACTCCCGTGAACCGCCCCGCTACAGCGACTTCCTCTACTTCAGCTACAACCTCGGCATGACCTACCAGGTCTCCGACACCGATGTCTCCAGCACGACGATCCGCGCGATCGCGCTCCGTCACTGCCTGCTCTCGTACGTCTTCGGCGCGAGTATCCTGGCCACCACCATCAACCTCGTCACGGGCATCGTCACGGGCTGAGGCAGTTCCGCACGGAGACTCCGCCCCCTGGAGACCACGTCATGACCACGGCCGTCGTCGTCGGCGCCGGGCCCAACGGGCTCGCCGCCGCCGCCCTGCTCGCGCGCGAAGGCCTGGAGGTCACCGTCCTGGAGGCCGCCGAGGAGATCGGCGGCGGCACCCGCAGCTTCGAGGCGATCCTGCCCGGTCTGCTCCACGACCACTGCTCCGCCATCCATCCGATGGCCGTCACCTCGCCCGCCCTCCGCTCGCTCGGCCTGGAGCGCCACGGGCTGCGCTGGCGGCTCCCCGAGATCGACTGCGTCCACCCCCTCGACGACGGCACGGCCGGGGTCCTGCTCCGGTCCGTGGCGGAGACCGCCGCCGGGCTCGGCGTCGACGGCGCCCGCTACCGGGCCCTGGTGGAGCCTTCCGTGCGACGGTGGGACGCGCTCGCCGACGACGTGATGGGCCCGCTGCTCCGGATCCCGGCGCATCCGCTGCCGCTCGCCCGCTTCGGGCTGCCGACCGTCCTGCCCGCCGCCGCCCTCGCCCGGCTCTTCCGCACGCCGCAGGCCCGGGCGCTGTGGGCCGGAATCGCGGCCCACTCGTTCCGCCCGCTCTCCGACCCGTTCAGCTCGGCCATCGGGCTCGGCATCCTCACCGCGGGACACGCCGCCGGCTGGGCCGTCGCCGAGGGCGGCTCGCACGCCATCACGCGCGGCATGGCCGCCGTCCTCGCCGAGCACGGCGGTGTGATCCGCACCGGCGTACGGATCACCGACCGCGGGCAGCTCCCGCCCGCCGACGTGACCCTCCTCGACCTGGACCCCGGCCAGGTCGTCCGCCTCTACGGCGACCGGCTGCCGGCCCGGGTGGCGGCCGCGTACCGGCGCTTCAGGCGCGGCCCCGGCGCCTTCAAGGTCGACCTCGCCGTCGAGGGCGGGGTGCCCTGGACGGACGAACGGGCCCGGCGCGCCGGCACCGTGCACCTCGGCGGTCCGCTCGCCGAAGTGGCCTTCACCGAGAAGGAGGTGACGGAAGGTCGGATGCCGGAGCGGCCCTTCGTGCTCGTCGGCCAGCAGTACCTCGCCGACCCCTCCCGGTCCGTCGGCGACGTCCACCCCGTGTGGACGTACGCCCATGTCCCGTACGGCTACGACGGCGACGCGACGGAGTCGGTCCTGCGACAGCTCGAACGCTTCGCGCCCGGCGTCCGTGAACGCGTCGTCGGGCAACACCTCACCCGCCCCGCCGACTTCGCCGCCGCCAACCCCAACTTCGCCGGCGGCGACATCCTCACCGGAGCCAAGACCGTCCCCCAGCTCCTCCTCGGCGCACGTCCCGCGCTCGACCCGTACGCCACCGGACTGCCCGGCGTGTTCCTCTGCTCGGCCGCCACCCCGCCCGGTCCCGGCGCCCACGGCATGTGCGGCGCGGGAGCGGCGGCGTCGGCGCTGCGCCACCTCGGGGCGCGGGCCTCGTGGCAGGCCGGCCGGCCGGCTAGCCGCCGAGGGACAGGACGACCGCCGTGGCCGGCCCCTCGGGGGTCACGTACCTGACGGTGTCGCCCGCGCGACGGCCGAGCAGCGCGCCGCCGAGCGGGCTGTCGGCGGTGACCATCGTCCGGTCGAGTACGGCGGCGACCTCGCCGATCTGCACGGTCGACTCCGTGCCGTCCTCGAACCGCACGGTCACGGTGCTGCCCACGCCGACCGCGTCGGTGGGCGGCGCACCCGCGGCGTCCGCCTCGCGCAGCCGTCCTTCGATGCCGTCGATGCGGCGGTCGAGGCGGTCGAGTTCGGTGGCGCGCTCCAGTTCGTCGGCCTGGTCGGCCCGGTCGCCCGTCTGGTCGCCGCCTCCGCCCTCGAGCGTGACGGCGACGGCCGCGCGTTCGGTGCGGAGGTCGTCGAGCTCCCGCTCCAGTGCCTCGCGGGCGACGGTGCTGATGGGCTCGGGTCCACCGGTCATTCCTGCTCCCGTGGTGCGGCGGCACGATGATGTGTCGCGGGTGGTCAGCTCTTGCTGGGGCTCGGGCTGCTCGGGGCCGCCGGCGTGACCGGGATGTCGAAGACGTGGTCCGGGGTCACGATGCGGGTGATCGCCTGGCCGAAGAGGGTGCTGGGTTCGTTGCCGTCGTGCAGCATGTCCGTGTTGAGGAGGACGACGAGGGTGGCCCGCGCCTCCGGCAGGTAGATCGTCAGCGACTCGTACCCGGGCAGGGAGCCGTTGTGGCCGATCCAGCCCTGGATGTTGAAGATGCCGAGCCCGTATCCGGCACCGGGGATGGCCGTCGGATAGACCTTGAGGCGCTCCGCCTGGGTCTCCGGCGTGAGCAGCGTGCCGGTGGCGACCACCCGGGCCCAGGTGCGCAGGTCCTGGAGGTTCGAGATCATCGCGCCGGCCGCCCAGGCCCAGGAGGGGTTCCAGTTCGTGGCGTCCTCGACCTGGCCCGAGGCGGTCTGGATGGTGTAGCCGTGGGCGTGCGGGTCCGGGAACGCGGCGTCGGTCGGGAAGACGGTGTGGTCCAGGCCCGCCGGGTCGAGCACGTTCTTCTGGATGAACTCGTGCAGCGGCGTGCCGCCGACCTTCTCCACTACGAGTCCGAGCAGGATCAGATTGGTGTTGCAGTAGTCGAACTCGGCCCCGGGCTGGAACTGGATCGGGTGCTTGAACGCGAAGTCCAGCAACTCCTGCGGGGTGAACGGCCGATCCGGGTTCGAGGTGAACGCCTTGTAGAAGCCCTCGTCCGCCGAGTAGTTGAAGAGCCCGCTGCGCATGGAAGCGAGGTTGCGCAGAGTGATTTTGTCACCGTTCGGCACGCCGTCGACGTACTTCGAGATCGGGTCGTCGATGTTCAGCTTTCCCTGGTCGGCGAGTTGGAGCAGGGCGGTCACCGTGAACGTCTTGGTCTCGCTGCCGATCCGCATGTACAGGTCGGGCCGCATCGGCTGCCCGGTGTCCTTGTCGGCGACGCCGAAGGAGCGGATGTAGGTGCCCTTGCCGGGCGCCGAGAGGCCGACCGTGACACCGGGGACGCCGGCCTCCTTCATGACGTCCTGGATCGCCTTGTCCAGACGTTCGGTGACCGCCGGGGTGAGTTCGGGGAAGTCGTCCTGCGCCGAGGGTGCCGCGGGGACCGAGTAGGTTCCGGAAACCGGTGGTTGGGCCGCCGCGTAGGGACCGGGGACGGGTGGATCCTGGGCGAGGGCGGTGCCCGCGCCCAGCGGTGCCGCGAAGATTCCGAGAGCCGCGATGCCCGCGCAGACGCGCCTGCGGCATGTGCGTGAACACCTCACGGCGGGCCTCCTGCCGGCCGGGGACAACACTCCACTCCCAGGCTAGGCCGGGGTGCCCGGCCTCGCACGGCGGCTCCGCGGCACGGTCTGTTACGTTGCCGATGGCCGGGCCACGGAGGAGGTGGGCCGGACCCGCGAACGAGAGGGAGACCCGCACGATGGCCGTCGTCCACAAGACCACCATGCAGCCCACCAAACTGGAACTGCTCACCGAGTGGCTCCCCACCCGGGAGTGGTACGCCGGAGGTGAGGCGCGACCGGAGCGCGCCGGCGGATTCCGGCTCGACGACCCGGCGGGCGAGGTCGGCATCGAGTTCATGGCGGTGACCGACGGCGAGGGCGACGGAGCCACCACGTACCTGGTCCCCCTGACGTACCGCGGAGCGCCGCTGGACGGCGCCGAGCACGCCCTGGTCGGCACGTCCGAGCACGGCGTCCTCGGCACGCGCTGGATCTACGACGGCGCCCACGACCCGGTGCTCGCCGGCCAGTTGTACGCGCTCCTCGCCGGTCGCACCCAGGCGCAGGCCCAGTCCCTGAGCGACGTGCCCGACCTCACCGTCGCCGTCTCGCCGGTGACGGTCGAGGGCGCGGCGGCCGCGGCCGATGCGGAGCTCGTACGGGTCACGGACGGCCCGGACCACACGGACGTGGTGGTCCGGACCCCCGGCGCGCCCGCCCCGCTGACCCTGCGCGTACGGCGGGTCCTCGACGCCGGCACGGACCTTGACCCGGGCGCCGCCGGCGGGGTCACCGCCGAGTGGCGGCTCCCCGACGGAACCGCCGTCCGAGGCGTGTTCGCCGTCGTGGCAGCCGGGTCCGGGTCCTAGCGCGGCCCCGGCGATCGGCCTCTCTTAGACCCAGTTGACCTCCGCCGCGGTCAGCAGCGGGTCGTCCACCATCTCCCAGAGCGGGACGGCGAAGTTGCCCGTGCCGTAGCGGCCGCCGAAGTGGAGGCCGAGGACGCGGTGGTCGCTGAGGTCGAGGACCGGGGACCCGCTGTTGCCGCCGAGGGTCGAGCAGTCGTGCTTCAGGACCAGGCCGCCCGGGGTGAACTCGGTGGCCGCACCCGGCTGGAGCCGCTTCACGTTGTAGACGTCCATGAAGATCCGGCGCATCGACTCGGGCTCGTTGCGCCGGCCGTCCCAGGCGGGATAGCCGACCACGTACACCCGGCGGCCGGGGACGCTCGCCGGGGCGTCCGCCGCGACCGCGAGCGGAGTGGGCAGGGAGCCGTCCGCCGACGGTTCGATCCGCAGCAGCGCCATGTCGACGTCCGGGTGGATGCCGATGATCTCCGTGATCTCGTACGGCACCGAGGCCCCGGGCGGCTCACCCGCCAGGGGAAGCTCCTCCGCCGGGTCGACCCGCGCCGACATCCCGTGGTCGAAGGTCCACCGGCCGTCGCCGTTCGCCGACCGGGCGAACTCCACCGCCACGTGACGGTTCGTCATGACGGCGCGCGGCCCGACGAGAAACGCCGTGCCGATCCAGTCCAGACGCGGATGGCCGGACACCTCCACGCGGCCGACCCGGGCCAGGGACTCACGGATCGCGGGCCGTTGGCCGTCGAGGACCGCCCACTCGTCGTGCTGCGGGGCGAAGTCCTGGCGCTGCACCAGGATCGCCGGGCGCCCCTCCATGAGCACGATCGCCTCCACGCCGAAGGACTCGTCGCCGTCGAGCTCGTCCTCCCGGTGCGCGGCCAGCTTCTCGAGACCGCTGACCCCGGCCTCCAGGACGCGCGCCCGCTCCTCGCGGGCGAAGCGGGAGATCTCGGCGGCCGGCGCCACGTCGGCGGGGAGCTCGAAGGTGGACTCGGTGATCTCCGCCTCCAGCCGGCCGCGCACCCGCGCGGCGACCTCCTGCAGATCCCCGAAGATCTGCTCGGTCGCGGTCGCGACCGGCGACACGCCCTGTGATCCGTTCGGCATGGTTCACTCACCTCGGCTTCCCGTTGCCGTTCGTGCCTTCAGTGCCGTTCGTCGCGCTCGCCGTGCGTCCCGGAGTCGGCCGGCCCGACTGGGCCGCCATGATCTCCTCGTACAACTCCGGCGTGAACTCCTGGAGATGGGCGAGGATGCCGCTCATCTGGGTGCCGACGTTCACGAACCGCGTCCTGGCGCCCTGGAACTCGACCTCGTCCACCTTCCGCGTCCCCCGGTGCAGCCCCACCACGGTCCAGTCGTCGAGGCAGACGGGGGAGCCGGACGAGCCGCCGCGGGTGTCGGTGAAGTACAGGATGTCGTGATCGTCGGCCCGGTAGACCAGGTTGTTGCGCAGCGCGACCCGCTTCGGCAGCCCGCCCGGGTGCTGGATGATGTTGACCGGGACGCGCTGCCGCTCGCGGACGAGCAGCGGCCGGGTGGCGACCCGGAGCGTGGGGCGGCGCTCCTGGTCGGCGGCGAGCCGGACGATGGCGTAGTCCAGGCCCGCGTCCCAGGCGGCGAGTTCACCGGCCGTGGCCTCCGGGGCGACCGCCGCGTTCTCGACGAAGTCGAAGCGGGAGCGGGACATGAGCGCCTGGAGACGCAGGTCCTCGTCGCTCACGTACGGACGGACGCCCGGCTGCTCGGCCGAACGGGCCATCACCACGTGGTGGTTGGTGATCAGCAGGTCGGGGGCGATCATCCACCCCGTGCCGCCGTGCGGATAGGACGGCAGCAGCGGCGCGCCCGACTCGTACGGGGGGATGCGCAGGAGCGCGACGGAGGCGCCGGCCCGGATCCCGCCGTGCAGGAACTCGTACGGCACGGTGTCGTCCTGGAGGACGATCTCCTCCTTCAGCTCCCCGGGCAGCATCTCCGCCGGCAGCTCCGCCTCCCCGGTGTTCGCGCGGGCGACGGTGTCGAGGGCGCCCTGGAGGACGGCGCGGGGGCCGGGTTCACGGGTCTGCTCGATGGCGTTGTGCAGCCAGATCTCCAGCGGCACCAGACCGTCGATGAGCCGCTCGACCTGGTTCATCGTGTTCAGGTCGGCGTGGATCTGTTCCCGGGGGTCTTCCAGGGATTCGAGCGTGGCCGTGAAGTAGCCGGGGATGCCCTTGAGGAGGGACGACCGGACGGCCCGGTCCGCGAGCCCGGCCTCCATGGCGGCGTTGCGGACCCGGACGAGTTCCTGCTGACGGAGGAAGGGTTCCTTGCGGACCGCGGCCCCGGCGGCGGTCGGCGGCGGGCGGGTCCACAGACCCGTACCGCCATGACGGGGGCGCGGGCCCGCCCAGGGCTCCGACGGTGTTCCGGCGGGAGTGCGGGCGTCTCCGGCACCGTCCTGCGGTACGCCCCCGGCCGTGGACCCCGGCGCCGCCCGGGCCCCCGCAGCGCGCACGTGCGGACCCGCGTCCATCGCGGAGGCGACCCCGAGCAGCAGGGCCCCGCTGTCGTCCCGCAGCGTGAGCGCCTGCCGGGCGACGCTGTCCAGGGTGCCGCGCCGCCGTGCCTCCCGCAGGTCCCACTCGATCCGCTCGCGGTCCAGGCGCGTCGTGTCGTCCGGGTACACGGCGGCCCTTCCGGCGGCCGTCTCCAGGATGCGGGTCAGCGGCCAACGCAGTCCCGGCTCGTCGGTGAGGGTGGTGTCGATCCAGCGGGCGAGCTCGGTGACCACCGCCTCCTCGTCCGCCGGAAGCCCCACCAGCCGCAGGGTGTGCTCCAGGAGCCGGGGATCCTCCGGGCAGGCCGTGGCGGCCGCCGTGCGGGCCAGCGACGGCTGCCGGGCCAGGTCGGCGTCGGGCATCCCGCGCAGCGTCCGGGCGAGCCGTTCCCGCGCCGGGACCGCGTCGACGTCCGTGAGGTCCGCGAGGTCGGCGAGCCTCGACCGGGCGACGAGGATGCCCAGGGACTCGAACCGCAGTCCCAGACCCGCCGCGATCTCCTCGGCCTCCTGGAGGTCCCGGTCCGCGGCCGCGAAGTCGCCGGTGTCCTGGGCGAGCCGCGCCGACAGCTGCAGCAGTTCGAGCTGGGTCTCCGCGCAGCCCGCCTCCTCGGCCCGGTCCGCGTCCCGCTCGGCGCTCTCGCGCGCCTCCGCCGTCCGTCCGGAGCGGGCGAGGGTCTCGGCGAGCAGCGCGTGCAGCCGGCTGCACGGCGTCCACGGGCGCCGCTCGGCGAGCCGCTGCGCCGCGTCCTCCACGTACCCCTGGGTGAGCAGGTCCTCGACCTCGCGCGCGGCGATCCGTTCCCAGTCCTCCTGGTCGGCGTCGGCCATGATCTGGTCGGGCACGTGGCCGCCGATCCTGCCGAGGAGGAAGGCGGCCGAGCGGTGCGGCATCTCCAGGTGGGTCGACCCGCCCAGGTAGACGGCGACGCCCGGATCCCAGCGCTCCTCCACCGTACGGGGGTTCTCGCCGAGCCGGAGCCGGTGGTAGATCTCCTCGGCGCGGTTCCTGGCTCCCCAGCGGACCTCGTAGTACGCGACGGCGCTGCGGTCCACGGCCCGCATCAGATCGGTCCGCGCACTGTCCGAGAGACGCAGCATGATCGCCCGTAGATCGGCCCGGTGGCGGATCGCGTCGGGGCCGGCCGACTCCATCAGGTCGACGCGCGAGGTGAGCAGTCCGTAGAGCCGCCGGGCCTCCGTGGCGGTCTCCACCTGCAGGCCCGCCGGACCGGCGAGGACCTCTTGGACGAGGTCGGGGGTGATGAAGCGGAGTGCGAGTCCCGCCTGGACGAGGGCCCGGACGTCGTCCTCCGTGATGTGCTTGAGGATGCGGTCGTACAGCGTGCCCTGGATGAGCATCTGGTCGACCTGACGGTCGAAGTAGCGTCGCCGGGAGGGGAGTCCGCGCAGGAGTCCACCGATCGCGGGGGAGTCGTTGCCCACGGTGACCGCCGTGCGGGCCGCCAGCTTGAGGCTCAGCGGATGGCCGCCGATCCGCTCCGCGAGGTCCTGGGCGAGCGCCTCGTCGGCGACTCCGGAGGACATGAGGAGCTCCACGGAGGCCTGGTGGTCGAGCTCGGTGAGCTCCATCGTGCGCGGGGTGAGCACCCGGGCCGGATGGTCGAACGGCGCGCGCCCGGACACGACGTACCGGAGGCGGGAGTAGCCCGCCCTCAGTGCCGCCCAGATGGCCCACATCCGGGAGATCAGCGGGGAGCCCCGGTACTGGGCCTCCTCGGCGGAGTCGAGCACGACGACGAACGGCGGCCTCGTCCCGCCGGGTGCCGGCCGGAAGGCCTCGGCGACCAGGGACGCGATCCGGCGCGCGAGTTCCTGCTCCCGCGCGCTGGCGCGGGTGTGGAAGTCGGCCGAGTAGTCGCGGGCGAGCGTGGCGCGGGTGCCGGCCAGCTGGTGGAGCTCGTCGAGCTCGTTGCGCTCCCCGCGATGGGCCGCCGCCGTCCGCTCGCACTCGACGGCGAGGGCCTCGAAGTCGGTGTGCAGGGCGGGATGCTGGACCGCCAGCTGCCGTGCCATCTCCGCGATCAGGGTGGAGGGTTCGTGGACGGAGAGCGTGGGACGCGCGAAGTCGATGTAGGCGAAGGGGAATCCGGTGGGCGAGGCGGCCAGGGCGTCGACGAGGAACTTGGCGAGCAGGGTGCTCTTGCCGATGCCGCCGATGCCGTGGAGGAGCACCGGTGGCTCGGCCGGCTCCTCGGGCAGCGCGATGTAGGCGCGCAGGGAGTCGAGTTCGGCGGTGCGCCCGTGGAAGGTGCCCCGGATCAGCCGGTGCATCGGCTGGAGCAGCCGGGCCGTCTCGATCCGGTGCTGGACCTCGTCGACGGGGGGCAGGCCGGTCACGCCGGGCACCCGGCTCAGCCAGAGCACGGCCTGAAGGGTGTGGGACAGCTCCTCGACGTCGTCCTGCCTGGCCGGGGCCTGTACCTGTGCCTGGGGGCGCGGGTCGGCGGGCGGCAGGACCGGTCCGGCGCCGGTGAGGAGAGCGAGGGCGGTGCGCTCGGGGCCCGGGCCCCCGGGGCGCAGGCCGATGTTGGTTCGCAGGACGTCCAGCGCGGCTCCGGGCCCGGCGAGGCCCGCGAGGGCCGCGTCGCGGACCTCGGGCTTGAGCGTCCAGACCGTGGCCCGGGGGGAGGGCAGCGCGGTGCAGTCGTCGACGAGTTCCAGGACGGCCCGCCCGGTGGACCGCTCCTCGCCGGGCAGGCGGAGCAGCGCCGGGTCGAACTCCTGGAGCAGGCAGGCCGCCTCACGGTAGGAGCGGCGCGGATCGGGCAGGGTGGCCGCGGGAGCGGCGAGGCTCGCGCGCAGGGCGTCGCGCAGGACGTGGGCGGCTCCGTTGGACCGCGGCGACAATGGGGGAAGCGTCCGGTGGAGTCGTACGACGTCCTCCACCGCCGTACACATCCGGCGCATGTGAGGGTCGCCGTTCGAAGGGGCTTTCACGGCACGCAGCACCTCGGCCACGGCCGTCTCCGTCAGTGCCCGGACGGTGTCCTCGTGCCCCGGGGAGGCCGAGTCGGTGAAGAACTCCTCGAAGAAGGCGCGGAGATCGCCCTCGTCGGCGACGCGCGTGGTGTCACGGCACTCGTTCCTGCGGATCTCGTACGGGAGTTGGCGCATCGTCGTGGCGTACCCGAGCAGCACCAGACGGGGCACGCTGTCGGTGCGCACCGGGGTGTGCTCGTAGATCGCCCGCGCCAGGACGCCGATGGCGTCCCACACGTCCGAGTGCGGGTCGAGCCGGTCGCAGTCGTCGAGGACCAGCCAGAGGCGGCTCTCGGCGGCGCTGGCGCGGGCGACGATCCGGTGCGCGGCGTCCTCGAGGCACGGCAGTGGATCGTTCAACCGTGTGGGGTTCAACGGGAATCCGTCGGCCTCCGGCCCCGCGACGAAGGCCGCCAGGCGCTCCATCAGTCCCGCCGCCGTCGACGTGCGGGACAGGGTGACCCGTACCGGCCGGAAGTCCTCGTGCTGGCCGATGTGACGGATGAACTCGTACGTGTAGGAGCGGCCGCTGTCGGGGGGACCGTCGACGATCAGCACCGTCTGCTCCGGGTCGGCCAGGAAGCCCCTCAGCTTCTCGCGGAGCTCTGACCGGTTCAGGAAGACCGCCGTACCGTGCTTCAGGAGGTGGCTGTCGAAGGGGTCCCGCGGCGAGCGCCGCAGGCTCTCGTCCTCCCGCAGCCGGGTGAGGAGGTTCCGGGCTTCGGCGCCCTGTTCGAAGGCGTGCGGGGCGTCGATGGCGGCCAGCGCGTCGAGTCCGGTGAGGACGGTGAGCAGCCGGCGCTGGTGGGCGATGTCCCGGCGGGCGGCCGAGACCACCAGATGGGCGTTCCGGTCGGCCTCCGGGGTGAGCGGCAGGTCGTCGACGAAGTCGGCAGGGAGGCCGGAGCGCAGCAGCTTCTCGCGTGGTTCGGGAGTGTCGAGGAGGAGATCTCTCACCCAGCTGGCGACGAGTCCCCACTCGGTCTCGGTGAGCGGCATACCGCACCTGCCCGGCGCTCTTGGCGCAGCGCCGGTCGCTCCGGCGCCGGGACGTGAGTGATCGGGCCGGACGGCCCGTCCCTCCCATCGTTTCACCGGCCCGAAGGGGTCGCAATCGCTGTGGGGAAAGGGCGGGCAGGGTGCGGACCGGGGACGGACCGGGGAGGGGCGCGCCCGCGGCTCAGGGGTGCAGCACGATGTCCTCGTACGACTCGAGCCGCCGCCACCGCTCCTCGGGCGCCCGTGTCGCCGGCATCACGTCCACGTCGGGCAGCGGCCCGAACTCCAGCTCGGTGATCTCCGCGACGTCCGAGACGGGCACCTGGTACGTACGGAACGGGCCGAGCGGCGGCGGTGCGCCGGTCGTCGCCCCCGCGAGCGCACGCTCCGCGTCGCGGCTCAGGTCGGGGCTCTGGTCGAGCACGTACGCGGCCGCCGCGAGCGCCCCGTCCTGGAGGAAGGCGGCCACCTTCCAGAAGCGCATCGGCACCTGGATCCCCCGGTACGGCGGGTCGGAGTCGTGGAGGACCGGGCCCGTGAGGACGGTCAGCCTCCGGTCATGTGCGGCGGCATGGTCGAGCAGGTGGTTCTCCAGGCCCTGCCAGAGCTGCCTGCCCTGGTTGAAGACATCCGCCTGGGGGGCGGCGTTGGTGAAGTGGAAGGTGTCCGCGTTGGCGCGGACGGCCAGGGCCGAGGGCCCCCAGACCGGGTCGAGCCGGCGGACCAGATGGCCTCGGTCGAGGCTGTTGTTCCGGTAGACGTCGTCGCCCGCCTGCTGTTCCTCGGGCAGCCGCGGGTCGAACCGCCAGACGTCTTCACGGGGTACGTCCTCCAGGAGTTCCCGTCCCTCGATGCACACGGCCGTCGACGCGGCGAGACGCCGGTCGGGCCGGAAGACCACGGTGAAGTGGGTGTACGGCAGGATCACCGTCCCGATCGCCGGCCGGACCGGCAGCGGCAGCGGGACGACGGGTCCGAGGAAGGCCTCGTCATAGCCGGCGCGGTCGGCGAGCGCCGAGCCGCGGGCGCCGTCCGTGCCCGGAGGGGGCGGGGGATCGGAAGGGTTCATACGATGTAAGTACCGCGTGGAGAAGGGCGCGCTCGGCGCCGGACCACAGGCCACTCGATCAGACGCCCCGGTTCCCCTCCGCCCTCCACCTTCCTCCTCTTCCGCCAGGAGGCACCCCATGACCACCGGACTCGCCCTTCACGTCGGACTCAACAGCGTCGACCCCGCCCGTTACGAGGGCTGGGAAGGCACCCTGGTCGCCTGCGAGAACGACGCCCACGACATGGCACGGCTCGCCCGCGGCGCCGGATTCGAGAGCACGGTCCTCCTCACCCACGAAGGGACCGCCGCCAACGTCACCGCCGTGCTCGGCGACGCGGCCGCCCGGCTCGGCCCCGGCGACATCCTGCTCTTCAGCTACTCGGGCCACGGCGGCCAAGTGCCCGACGCGGACCTCGGCCCGACCGCCGCGGGCTCGGACGACGAACCGGACGCGCTCGACGAGACCCTCGTCCTCTACGACCGGCAGTTCCTCGACGACGAGGTCCGGCACGCCTTCGGCGCCTTCGCCGACGACGTACGGATCGTGTCCTTCTTCGACTGCTGCCACAGCGGCAGCAGCATCGAGATCCCCGGCGGACCGGAGGCCGACGCCACCGCCCGCTTCATGCCCGAACCCCGGCAGCGGCAGCTCTACGACCGCGACCGGGGCTTCTACGCCGAGCTCCGGCGCTCCCTCGCCGAGTCCGGCCCCGCGGCCGGAGCGGGCCCCGACGCGCTCCTCGTCTCGGCCTGCCAGGACAACCAGGTCGCCTCCGACGGCGACGTCAACGGCGCCTTCACCGAGGCGCTGCTCCAGGTGTGGGACGGTGGCGCCTTCCGCGGCGGCTACCGCGACTTCCACCGGGCGATCCAGCGCAGGCTGCCCCCGACCCAGAGCCCGAACCTCCACCTCACGGGCAGCCCGGACCAGGAGTTCGTGGATCAGCGGCCGTTCACGGTCTGAGCGCCGTCGCGAGCTGCGCCCGCGAGCGGACGTCCAGCTTCTGGTAGATCCGCGTCAGCCGCGCCTCGACCGTCTTCACACTCAGATACAGCTTCGCCGCCGCCTCCTGGTTGCTGGCGCCCTGCCCCACCAGACGGGCCAGCCGCAGCTCGGCCTCCGTCAGCGAGGAGAGCGCCGGCAGCGCCTCCTCACCCCCGGAGCCGCCCCCGGGGCTCTCGCCCACCGCGCCCGCCGGGGACTCGCACGCCAGGGCCAGCCACGGCGTCGCCCCGGCCCGCTCGAACACCGAGGCCGCCGTCTGCAGCGCGCTCTGCGCCGCCGACCGGCGCCGTCTGCGGCGCTCCACCCGGGCCAGGGCGATCAGCGCCCGCCCCCGCTCCAGCGGCAGCCCGGCCCGGCCGAAGGCCTCGGCCGTGCGGGTGAGCAGCTGCGCCGCCTCGTCCGTGCGCCCCTCCGCCGCGAGCCACAGGGCGTACGCCCGGTCGCAGCCGAGCAGGACCGTCGAGCGGCCGAGCCGGGCCGCCACCGGCCGCACCT
The DNA here is from genome assembly GCF_042795405.1 of Streptomyces sp. NPDC056480. Lineage (NCBI taxonomy): Bacteria > Bacillati > Actinomycetota > Actinomycetes > Kitasatosporales > Streptomycetaceae > Streptomyces > Streptomyces sp. NPDC056480. The sequence continues at coordinate 95,516 of NZ_JBHTSA010000004.1, forward strand.
CGTCGAGGAGCGCCAGGGCCTCCTCGCCCGCGTCATGGGCGAGCAGCGCCTCGGCCAGCTCCTCGTGCCAGCGCAGCATCGACGGGTCCACGGTGGACTGGGCGCGCTCGTCGGCCTGGACGCGCCGCAGGGTCTCCAGGGCGGCGGCGACGTCCCCGTTGATCAGCTGGACCCGGCCGAGCGCGTACCGGCTGCGGGAGAGGAACACCCGGTCGCCCTCCTCCTCCGAGGCCTGGACGCTGCGCCGGGCGTAGCTCGCCGCCCGCGCGAAGCTGCCGCCGGCCGTCTCCGCCAGCGCCAGCGTGTACCAGGCGGGGCCGGGGGAGAGGCCCGCCTCCAGGGTGAGCGCGAGGGACTGCCCGGCGTGCGCGAGGGCGGCCGCGCAGGCTCCCCTGCGGGACTCGACGGCGGCCAGCGTGGAGAACAGCTCGATCGTGTCCTCCACCGAACCGCGCCGCTGGACCAGGGGCAGCAGCGCGTTCAGTTCGTCGCGGGCATCCGTCAGCCGGTCGTCGAACAGGGCGTGACGGATCGTCAGGATCTGTGCGGCGTTGCGGATTCCGAGGGGCCGCTCGGCCAGCTCCAGGGCGCGGGCCTGCGCGAGCACGGCCTCCGCGTCCGGCGCGCCGAGCGCCCGCTCCATCCGCGCCTGTACGGTCAGCGCCTGCGCCGCCGTACGCGGATCGCCCATGGAGGCGGCGAGCGCGGCCGATTCGACGGCCGCCGTCCGCGAGCGCTGCGGATCGCCGTCCGCGAGCACGTACTTGACGGCGAGCCGGAGCTGCACGGCGGCCCGCAGGGCGGTGTCGCCCTCCGAGTCCTCCATGGCGTGGACGTACATCTCGTCGAGCCCGGTCAGCCCCTGACCCGCGGTGTCGAGGACGGCGAGCCGCGCCCTGACCCGGTCGGAGGGCACCGCGTCGCGGGCGAGGAGATCGGTGGCGGCCCGCATGGCGAGGTCGGCACGGGCCGCGCGGGCGGCCTCCTCGGCGGCGTCGACGAGCCGCGCGATCCGCCGCGTCCCGTGCCGTCCGGGCGTCGACTCGGCGGCCAGCAGGGCGAGTTCGGCAGCGAGCGCGCTGTTCCCGCGCCGCCGCGCCAGATCGGCGGCGTTCGCGACCTCGGCCGCGAGCTCCTCGTCCGGGCTGTCGGTGGCCAGCGCCCGGTGCCGCACCGCCTCCACGGGGTCGTCCACGACCTCCGCGAGGGCCGCGTGCCCGGCGCTCCGCTCGGCCCAGCAGGCGTCGTGCACCAGGGTGGAGGGCAGCAGCCCCGCCGTGAAGGTCACCGACCCGTCCTCGGCGAGCGATACGAGTCCGGCCCGCTCGGCCGCCGCGAGGTCCGCCTCCGCGTTGGGCCGCCCCGCCCGCCGTACCAGCGTCGACGAGGGGCGCAGCGCGAGGGCCGCGAGCAGCAGCGTCTCCCGTACGGCGAGGGGCGCGGCGCCGAGCAGCTGGCGGGCGAGGTCGCGGGCGCGCCCGGAGAGCGTCAGCGCCTCGGCGTGGTGCACGGGGGTCCGCGCGTCGGCCAGCGAGCGGCCCACGGCGAGCGCGAGCCGCGGGTTGCCGCCGCTGGCGCGGTGGATGCGGCCGGCCATCCGGGAGGGCAGCCGGTGGTGGATGAGGAGTTCGGCGATCTCGTCGGCGTGCAGCGGCGGCACGAGCAGCACGTCCGCCTCGGACGGCACCCAGAGGTGGGCGGCGTGCGGATCGTCGGGACGGTGGGACGCACGGTAGGGCTCGCCCGCCTCGCCGTACGGCTCCGGCGTCTCGACGGCCACCACCCGCAGCGCGGGCGGCGCGAGGTGGAGGGCGAAGCGGAGCAGGTCCGCACTGTCCGCGTCGACGTGCTGGACACCGTCGACGACGAGGAGCACGGGGCCCCGGCGGGTCAGGGTGCGGAGGATCTGGGCGATGCCGAGCCGGAGCGCGATGGGGTCCCAGCCGCCGGCGTCGAGCGGCGCCTCGCGGCAGAGCATGGCGACGGCGGTGCGCTGGGGCCCGGGCAGTTCGTCGAAGACCGCGGAGGCCTCGGGGCCCGCGGGTGCCTTGTCGGCCGGTCGTGGCTCACGGCGCCTGCCCCCGCCGGTTTCCGGCCGGTGCACGGTCGCCGCCACCGAGGCCACGAGCGCGGCGGCCGACGCCCCGGGTATCTCGCGGTCGGACGGCAGCGTCGCCAGCCACAGCACGGTCTCGCCGCGGGCCTCGGCGCGGCTCGCCTCGGCGAGCGCGAGCTCGGTCTTGCCGACGCCGGCGGGCCCGGTGAGCAGGGCGCGGCCCCGGGTGTGGAGGGCGCGTTCGAGACGGGCGAGGAGTTCCTCGCGGCCCACCGGCGCCGGGGGTCCCCCCGGACCCGTGGGGCGCAGGGCGAGGTACGGAGCTGTCGTCACTGTCCATCACCTCCGGCGCGCTCGGGCCCCCGGCCCATGAGCCCCGTGGGCAGAGAATACGGAGCCCACCGGTGGAGTCCAGGCCCTGTGTCCGGCATACGGACAGGGTGCCCCGGCGGGTCGGCACCCCGAAACGCCAGAACGCGCCCGTGGTGTAGACCACGAGCGCGTCGCTGACCAGCAATGATGCTGATGTGGGGGGTGGTTCAGTGGTGGAGCGGTGGTGCCTTAGAAGGTCAGGCTCCACGAGTTGATGTAGCCGGTGTCACCCGTGGCCACATCGCGGACCTGAAGCTTCCAGGTGCCGTTGGCGACCTCGCTCGACGCGTCGACCGTGTACGTGGTCAGGACGTTGTCGGCGCTGTCCGAGGAGGAGGACGCCTTGAGGTTGCGCACCGTGCCGTCGGGGGCGACCAGGTCGATGACCAGGTCCCCGCGCCAGGTGTGCTTGATGTCCACGCCGACCTTGAGGGCGGCGGGAGCGTTGCCGGTGCGGCCGGTGACGGCGATGGAGGACGACACGGTGGCGTTGTCCGCGATCGTCACATCGGTCGCGTTGGTGAAGACGGTGCCGGCCGGCGGGGTGGTGGTGACGGCGTCGACCGTCTTCGCCGTGTCGGCGATGCCGGTGCCGCAGCCGCCGGTGCAGGTGCCGGGCAGCGGGCGGGCGTTGGCCTTGATCGCGGACTCGATCTCGGCCGGGGTGAGGGTGCCCTTGGCCGACTTCAGGAGGGCGGCGAGGCCGGCGATGTGCGGCGCCGCCATCGAGGTGCCCTGGTAGGGCTTGAAGTTCTCGGCCGACTGGGTGGTCGCGCCCGAGTTCAGCGTGGAGTAGATGCCGTTCTCGGGGGTGGTGACGGTGCCGGGCGTGTCGGTCGAGCGGCGGGTCTCGCCGCCGGGCGCGGCCACGTCCACGATGGCGCCGAAGTTGGAGTAGTACGACCGGTTGCCCTCACGGCTGGTGGACGCCACGTTGATGACGTTCGCGCAGTTCGCGGGGGTGAATCCGGAGGCGTTGGCGTTGCTGTTGCCCGCGGCGACGACGACGGTGGTACCGCGCGAGACGGCGCCGTTGATCGCGGTCTGGTAGACGCTCGGGCAGGTCGCGCTCGCGCCGCCCAGGCTCAGGTTGATGACCTTCGCCGGGGTGGCGTTGGCCGGGACGCCCGGCACGGTGCCGCCGGAGGCCCACGTGATGGCGTCGGCGATGTCGGCGGACGAGCCGCCGCACTTGCCGAGCACCCGCACGGGCTGGATCTTCGCGTTGTACGCGATGCCCGCGATGCCCTTGGTGTTGTTCGTGACGGCGCCGATGGTGCCGGCCACGTGGGTGCCGTGCCAGGAGGAGTTCGACGCCTTGGAGCCGGTGCCGCACTCGTTGTCGGTGGCGTTCCAGTCGCCCTCGTCCTTCGCGTCCGCGTCACGGCCGTTGCCGTCGCGGGCGTCGGCGGAGGTCGAGATGAAGTCGTAGCCGGAGACCACGTTGGTCGCCAGGTCCGAGTGGGCCGCGTAGCCGGTGTCGATGACGGCGACGGTGACGCCGGAACCGGTCGTCTTGTCCCAGGCGGCAGGAACGTTCATGCCACCGGTGGGCTCGAACAGGTCCCACTGCTTGCTGTAGTCGGTGTCGTTCGGCGTGACCGCCATCGCGTAGGCGCGGATGTCGGGCTCGACCGAGGCGACGGACGGGTCGGCGCGGAACGCGGCCATGACCTCCGTCACGTCCTGCTTGCTGGCGCTGTCGCCCAGGTCGACCAGGGCGCCGCCGCCGGCGAGACGACGCTCGAAGGAGAGCTTCTCGCCCGTCTTCGCGGCCTTCTCGGCCGTGTCGCTCTTCGCGGCGGTGTTCGAGCCGGCCTCGGCGGCCTTGCTCTTGTAGGTGACGATGACCTTCTCGACCGGGGCGCTGGGGAGCGCCCGCATCGTCTGCGAAGCCGGTGCGGGCTTCGGGGTGGCAGCGCCCGGGGCGGCGGCGATCGCCCCGGTCGTGGCAGCGGCGCCGAGGATCGCGGCGCTCGCGACCACGGATATGACTCTCCGCCTGGAACCGTTCAAGGTGTGGCCCTTTCGAGTACGACGTAGCTGCGAAGCAGTGGCGGCGGCGCGGGACACCGGTGCGAAGTGGGGTCGCGATCCGGCATTCCCTGGGCTGGGGGGCCCGTGCGCCGCCACCGGCGCGACGGCCCGGGTCAAGGCCGTCCCCGGCGGATGCCACCCTCCGCATGCACCTGTCAGGGTGCGGTCGGGGGATGATATCTGCCGGTGCGGAGGACAGTAGGGAACGGGGGGGTGAACCCGATACGGGGAAAACCCTTGTCACCCCTCACGGGGCGGCGGGGGTCCGGTGAGGGGAGGTGCGACCGGGGGCGCGGGCACGGGAGGCGGCGCCACGTCACCCGCGCGCCGAGCGGCGGGAGTACGCCCGGTCGGCGGCCTGAGCAGGCACGTGTCGGCGAGCAGGTACGTACCTGCTCAACGGGAAAGGTACACACCTCTCGGCGGGCGCCTGAGGGTGGCCCCACGACGAAGCCGCCAGGGTCGGCGGTCGGCGGCCGGTGGTGGGCGGCGACGAGTGGCGGTGGTCGGTGGTGGCCGGCGGTGATCGGTGACGACCGGTGGTGCGTGGCGGTGCTCGGCGATGCCCTGCGGCGGCCGGTGACGACCGGTGGTGCGTGGTGGTGGCCGGCGGTGACCTGCTTCGGTTGGTGTCGGTTGAGGGCGAGGCCTGGACGGGCTTGGCCTCAGCCGAGTTCGAGCGTCGTCACCCCGTACACGCGCTCGCGTGCCACCGGGCGGACCGGGCCCGTGTACATCCGGGCCGTCTCGAACGTCGGCTCCAGGCCCCGCTCCTCGGCCAGTCGCGCCGCCGCCGGATTCGACTCCGGCATGTCGACCGCGATCCGCGCCGAGCCGAACTCCCGCGCCTCGGCGGCGAGCGCGTCGAGCAGGGCGGCCGCGTCGGCCGGGGTGTCCGCGAACAGCGGCCCCACCCGCGCCCCGTCCTGGGCCGGCCGGACCACCCCGTAGCCGGCCGGGCGTCCGTCGACGATCCGTACCAGCGCACGATGGCCGGGCGTGGCCAGCCAGGAGGCCAGGAAGCGCGGCCGGTCGGCGTGATGGCAGGCGTTGTCGTACGCGGCGAGCGCGGCCGGGTTCACGGACCCGGCGGGCACCACCCCGGCCACCGGGGTGTCCGCGGCCGGGACCTCGCCCACGTAGCGCGCCGTGCGGTACGCCGTCGCGAAGCCGGAGCGCCGGTAGTTGTCCTGCTGTGACGGCACCCCGTCGAGCCCGACGGAGCGGTCGCCCGCGTGCGCGAGCGCGGCCCGCCAGGTGGCCAGACCGTGACCGAGGCCGCGGAGTTCGGGTCGTACGAGATAGAAGCCCAGGAACGCGTACGCGTCGTCATAGGTGACGACCGAAATGGCCGATACGGGCTCCCCGTCGACCCGGCCGAGGAAGAACCCCCGGGGGTCCTGCGCGAAGAACGAGGCCGCGTCCGAGAGCCCCGGGTTCCACCCCTCCTCGGCCGCCCAGGTGCGCACGAGCGCCCAGTCCCGCTCGGTGGCGGGGGAGACGGACAGCGAGGCGGAGGAGGCGGAAGAGGTGGAGGCCATGGGGATCCTTCAACAGCCGGGAGCGGGCGCGTACTCGATCGGGAGCCGGGGAACGGGACCTGGAGCACCGGGAACCGGGGCCTTGGGGCGCGGTGACCCGTGGACGGGGAACCAGGTGAAACGCGGACAGAACCCCCGAGGGAAGCCGGGCAAAGCGCGCCGAGCATAGCGCCCCGCGCGACCGACTCCGCCCGCGGCCGATCGATTCCGGCCGCGACTCGCCGGACCGGATCCCGGCACCGGACCGGGACCCGCGGCCGGATCGGGTTCCGGCACCGGACCGGCCGCCGTCAGTGGACGAGGCGGAGGCGCGGCCCCGCGACCGTGAGGCGGACGGTCTGACCCCAGGTCAGCTCCAGCGCGTCCGACTCGACGCCGTCGCCGAACACCACCAGCCGGTCCGACTCGACGGTGAGGCGCAGCCCCTGACCCGGGTCGAGGAGGCCCTCGACCCGGCTCGTTCCGGTCGTCGGAGACGGCCACGCCTCCCGGACGAACCAGGCGAGCCGGGCATCGGCCGGCGCCGGCAGGACGAGCGCGCTGGAGCGCTGCCCCCACAGCGACCGCAGCCAGCCCGTGGCCCCCGTACCCGTGCCGACGAGCACCCCCGACGAGGCCTGCGTCTCCGGCGGAAGGTCCGTCGCGTCGAGGTCCAGGGTGTACCGGGCGGTCTGATGGCTCCGCGGCCCGACGTAGATCTCGTTCAGCGCGAGGAGCCGCTGCGCGTCGTCGGTGACGGCCTCCACCATCGTCAGCTCGTCGACCGTCGCCCCGGCCTCCGCCGCGTACGGCAGCAGGCGCCGCGCCCGGTCCGCCCGGTGGCGGACCAGGACGCCCGGATTGCGCCCCGGGTCGGCGTCGATCCCGATGACGGGCTGCCCGCTGAGGTACTTCGCCGCGTTGGCGACCAGACCGTCCTGCCCCACCACCACGACCACGTCCTCGGGCCCGAACAGGAAACGGTCCAGATCGGCGCGCTCCACCCTGGTCTGCCGCCAGGTGAGGGGCACGGCGGCGGCCACCTCGGCCAGCGCCCGGCGGCTCCGCTCGTGCCGCTCGCGCACGGCGTCGACCGAGCGGCCGCGCGCGGAGAGGAAGAACGCGGCCTGCCCGTGCGTACCGTGCCGGGCGAGCAACTCCTCGTACTCCGTGGTCCGGTGCACGAGCACCGCGCGCGGCGCGAGGCTCACGGCCGGGCCCCGCCCTCGCCGAGCTTGGCGAGCAGCCCCGTCAGGACGTCGGGCGAGAGCGTCAGGTGCTCGATCCGGGGCAGGTTCTCGGCGGCGCGGGACACGGCGAGGGCGTGCAGGGTGGCGGGTTCCACCTCGGCGTGCGCCCGCAGCCAGGAGGACTGCGCTCCGGCGCGCGCCTGCCCGACCTCGCGCGCCGCCTCCGCCTCGGCCCGCGCGAGGCGGACCTTCCGTACGGCCTCGGCCTCGGCCCGTACGGCGTCGGCCGCGGCGTTCTCCTCGGCCTCGCGGCGGGCGTTGGTGCCGCGTTGCTCGACGAGCCGCTCCTCCTGGCGGGCCAGCTCGATCTTGCTCGCCAGCTCGTTCTCCGCGATGGTGCGCTCGCGCTCGACGGCGACCGCGCGGCGCTCGTACGTGGCCCGGTCGGCCTCCTGCTGGATCTGCTCGCGGGCGGGGGTGCGCAGGGCGCGTTCGACCTCGGGCTCGGGGCGGATCGCGACCACCCGGACGGCGACGACCTCGATGCCGGTGGACGGCAGGCGGGGCTCGGCCGCGAGTCCGGCCGTGACGCGGTCCCGTACCGCCGCCACGCCGTCGACGAGCGCCTCGGCCAGCGCGGTGCGGGCGAGGACGTCGAGGGCGTGCTGCTGGGCGGTCTCGGTGAGAAGGGTGGCGATCTGCTCCAGCGGGGTGCCGCGCCACGCGCCCGTGTCGGGGTCGATGGAGAAGTCGAGCCGGGTGGCGGCGGCCGCCGGGGCGCCGATCCGGTACGTGACGGTGGACTGGACGCTGACGTCCTGGAAGTCGGCGGTCCTGGCGTGGAAGGCCATGGCCAGTTCGCGGTCGTTGACCGGGACCTCGGAGAGGGCCGCGGTGAGCGGGCGGAACCAGAAGCTCAGTCCCTCGCCGTCGTGCACGAGCTTGCCGCGGCGCTGATGGCGGATGTGCGCGGTGGGCGCGGAGCGCAGATGGCGCCAGCCGGCCCGCCGGGTGATGTCGGCCATGAAGAAACCCCCTTGTCGTCATGCTGACGATAGGGGGGTTCACTGGTTGTCGTCAAGATGACGAATTCAAGGTCGTTCGCTGGGTGGGAGGAGGCATCTCGTCGCCGTGTGAGGGGGCTCAGCCCGCCGCCGGCGCGTGCGCGGGCTCGGCGCCCGGTGTGGCCGGATCGGGCAGGTCGAGCCGGGTCGTGCCCGTCGCGGGTGTGGCCGGATCGGGTCGGGTCGAACGGCGGACGGTGAGGTCGTCGGTCTTCGAGCGTGGTGTGGGAACCGACCGGAGGATGGTCCACCGGGCAGGAGTACGCGTGCGCGTGGAGTCTGCGTTTCCGGGCCCGGACGGTGCTGCGGGACGGGACGACGTCGCGGGATCGGGCAACGCCACGGGCTCGAGTGCGGGTACGGGTACGGGGAAGAGTGCGGGTACGGGCGCGGCCTCGGGTGCGGACGCCGGCACCGCCACCGTCTCGGGCCCCGTCATCGCCACGGCCGCAGACCCCGGCACCGTCATCGCTACAGCCGCCGACTCGGGCACCGCCCTCGCCACGGCCACCGGCTCGGGTGCTGCCACCGTTGCCACCGCTGCCGTCCCGGCCCCCGCCCCCGTCGCCGCCTCAGGGCGGGCGGCAGGGGCCGCTTCCGGGGAGCCGCCCTTCGTCAGGAGCACCACGCCGCGCGCCGCGACAAGCGACGCGCCGGCCGCGACCAGCCAGCCCCATGCGCCCGCGCGGAACGTCTCGCCGAGCAGTGCCACGCCGATGATCGCGGCGGCCGCCGGGTTGGAGAGGTTGACCACGGCGAGCGGGGCCGCGAGGCCACCCCGGTAGGCGGCCTGGGAGAGCAGGAGGCCACCCGTCGCGAAGCCCGAGATCAGCACCGCGAGGAGCGCGGTCTGCCACCAGGTCGGCTTGCCGCCCGGGAGTTCGAGCGCGAACGCGGCGGTCAGCGTCTGGGTGAGCGCGGAGGCGACGCCCGAGGCGATCCCGGAGGCGGTGGCGTGCCCGAGCCCGCGGGGCGCGTGCCCCTTGGCCGGGTGCCGGCCCGAGGCGAGCGCGACGATGAGGAGCGCCGTCGCCGCGGCGACGACCAGGGACTCGCGCAGGCTGAGCGCCTCGCCGGGCTCGGTGGGGCCGGTCACCGCGACCAGCCCGACGAGGCCGGTCAGGGTCCACAGCGCCCCGCGCCATTCGGTGCGGGTCACCCGGCGCCGTGCCGCGTACGCGCCGAGGGGCAGCGCCGCCACCAGGGTCAGCGCGCCGAGCGGCTGAACCAGTGTCAGCGGCCCGTAGTGCAGGGCGGCCACGTGGGCGAGTGCTCCGGCGGCGTTGAGGCCGACCGCCGACCACCACTGCCCGCGGGCGAGCAGGGCGCGCAGCGCCCCGCGTCCGTCCTGGACGGGGGAGGCGGCGGCGAGCCGGGACTGGGCGACGGCGGCGAGCGCGTATCCGGCGGCGGAGACGAGCGAGAGGAGCACCGCGACGACGGTGCCGGTGGCGGGGTTCATCGGAGGGCTCCGACCGGGAGAGGGGCCGTACCGACCTGACGCGGTACGGGTGGGGGCGCCGTCCGGCGGCCGGGGGCGCGGACGGCGAGCAGGGCGAGACCGAGCAGCACGGCGGCGGCGAGCGCGTCGAACCAGTAGTGGTTGGCGGTGCCGACGATGACGAGCAGGGTGAACAGCGGGTGCAGCAGCCACAGGACCCGCCAGCGGGACCGGGTGGCGGCGATCAGTCCGATCGCCACCATCAGCGCCCAGCCGAAGTGCAGCGAGGGCATGGCCGCGAACTGGTTGGCCATCGAGTCGGTCTCCGGCGTCGCCCCGTACACCGAGGGGCCGTAGACCCGCGCGGTGTCGACGAGCCCGCTGGCGGCGAGCATCCGCGGCGGCGCGAGCGGCATCAGGAGGTGCAGGGCGAGCGCGGCGCCGGTGACGAGTGCGAGGACGCGACGGGACCACACGTAGTGGGCGGGGCGGCGCAGGTACAGCCAGACGAGGAAGGCGAGCGTGGCCGGGAAGTGCACGGCCGCGTAGTACGTGTTCGCGGCCCGTATCAGCGGTTCGCCGTGCAGGAGCAGCTGCTGGATCGTTTCCTCGCCCGGCAGGTGGAGCGCGCGCTCGGCGTCCCAGACGCGGTCGGCGTTCCGGAAGGCGCGGGACTCGTGGCCGTTGGCGAAGAGCCGGCCGAACTTGTAGACGAGGAAGAGCGCGGTGACGAGCGCGAGCTCGCGCAGCAGGGGCGGTCTGACGGACTCGCCGCCGTCCCCCTCGCCGCTCCCGTGCTCGTCGAGCCCGGAGGGGGCGGGGGTAGGCGTCAGCCCCGACCCGGCAGGACGTGGTCCTCGTATCCCGCGTATCCCGGCAGCCATCGCGCGGCCCTCTAATCAGTCAAATCGCCAACAAACGGAGTGAGCCTAGATCCGATTTCAGCGAGACGCAAGCGTCTCGATACGTTTGCGTCTCGATTGTGCACCCCCTACTCTCGTATGTGCAGAGACAGAGGTGTCCGGGAGGGATCGATGTCCACGTCCGCGTCCAGGTCAGAGTCCGAATCGACGTCCACGTCGGCGTCCGCGTCCGCATCGGCGTCCACGCCGGGGTCGGCGCCCATCGCGGCGTCCGCGACGGGGGTCACGTCGGGGTCGGCGTCCACGGAGGCCGCCACCGCGGCCGCCCGCCGCAGCAAGATCACGCCGGAGCGCGAGACGGAGCTGTACGACGCCGTGCTCTGCCTGCTGCGCGAGGGCGGCTACGACTCGGTGACCATGGAGGGCGTCGCGGCCCGCACCAAGTGCGGCAAGGCCACCCTCTACCGGCAGTGGGGCACCAAGCCGCAGCTCGTCACGGCCGCGCTCGCCCAGCGCCGCTGCACCGTTTTCACCGGCATCGACACCGGAACCCTCGCGGGCGACCTGCGCGAGGCGGGCCGGATCGCCGCCTCCCACCGTGAGCGCGACGCCGAACTCATGGAGGCCGTGGCGCAGGCCTTCATCCAGCACCCCGACCTGCGCGCCGCACTCCGCGAGACCGTCATCGCCCCCGAGGTCGCGGCCATCGACGCGGTCGTGGCGCGCGCGGTCGAGCGGGGCGAGGTCGCCGCCGACAACCCCGCGATCGGCTTCGTCGCCCCCTGCTTCCTGGGCATGCTCCGCATCGAGCGGCTCTTCGAGGACCGCTTCACGGACGTCTCGACCATGCGGACCTTCGTCGACGCCGTCCTCCTTCCGGCGCTGCGCGTCGAGGGGTGAGCAGCGGGCCGGTTTGTCAGGCTGGAACCATGCCCGCACAGCCCGCACAGCCCGCCCACCGTGTCCGCGTCCGCCGGGTCTACGAGACCCCCTCGCCGGACGACGGCGTACGGGTCCTCGTCGACCGGCTCTGGCCGCGCGGACTCGCCAAGACCGACGCCCACATCGACGAATGGCCGAAGGCCCTCACGCCGTCGACGGAACTCCGCCGCTGGTACCACGCAACCGAGGGCGCGTACGAGGAGTTCAGCCGGCGGTACGAGGCCGAACTCGAGGCCCCCGACGCGGCGGCGGCCCTCGACCGCCTGAGGAGCCTCGCGGCCAAGGGGACGATCACCCTCCTGACGGCGGCCAAGGACCCGTCGGTGAGCCATACGTCGGTCCTGGTGCGGGAGCTGGACCCGGCAGCGGGGGCGGGAGCGGGCGCGGGGGCGTAACCCTCAGACCTGGTCCAGCCGCAGCCGGGGCGCCTCGGCTGCGGCGTCGACGGCGACAGGGTCCACCATGGCGGCCGGGTGGGCGCCTCCGGCCGCGACGGTCCCTCCGCCCGAATCGGTCCCTCCGCCCCCATCCGCTGCTCCGCCCGCATCGGCTCCTTCGGCCCGGCTGCCGCCGGAGGCGCGGTCGGCCAACTCCCGGGCCCACGCCACGAGTCCACCGGCGTCGATCCCGTATGCGGCGGCCGCCCTCACGCTCCCCGGCCCGTCGGCGAGGCGGTCGGCGCCGCGGCGCAGCAGTCGCGCCCCGCCCGCCGTGTTGCCGCGGGCGGCGTGCGTCAGACCCACGGCGAGCTGCGCGAGGCCCTGCCACAGGTCACGCTCCGACTCGGGGCCGGACTTCCAGGCGTCCTCGAAGACCTCGTGCGCGTGGAAGGGCATCCCTGCGTCCAGCAGCCGCTGCGCCTCGCACAGGGTCTCCTCGGGAGTGCGGACGACACCCTCGGGCTGCCGGGGCACGCCCTCGGCGCCGTACGGCAGCGGCCGGCCGAGCCCGTCGCGGGGACGTGCGCTACGGGCCCGCCCCTCTCCGTCGCGATCCCTGCCGCGGTCACTCGCTGTCCGGTTCACCCTTCCATTGTCGCCCCCGGGACGATCAGGACCGCTAGGCTCGACGGTCCACCGCACACCGGACCGCGTGGGTCGCGCCGCCCGGTTACGGCAGCAGCTCTTGTGGGGAGAGTGAGTCACCGGTGCCGTCGGATCCTGAACAGCTCGTGTCCGCAAAGTCGTTGGAGGAGGGGACGAGAGCCCGCACAGAGCGTACGGAGCCCGGCGCCGACCCGGCGCGAGGGAGCCTCCTCCTCGAACGCGGCCCGGAACTCGCCGCGGCCGCCCGCGCGGTCGAGGGCCTCGTCGCGGAACCCGCGCACGGTGGGGGCGTTCTCGTCTACCGGGGCGAACCGGGCGTGGGCAAGACCGCGCTCCTCGCCGCGATCGGCCGCGACGCCCGGGACCGGTGCACCGTCCTGGCGGCCCGCGGCGACGAGACGCATGCGTCGGTCCCGTTCCACGTCACGCGCCAACTGCTCCAACCCGCCCTGGAGGCCCTGCACGGCCTGAGAGCGGAGACGGCGGTCGACCTGCTCCCCGACCGTCCCGACCGGCCCGACGACGACCACGTCGATCACATCGACCACGACCACCACGACCACCACGACGACCACGACGACCGCGCCGCCGACTTCGACCGAGTCGCGCCCGCCCTCGGCCTCGCGCCTCCGCCTCCGCCCCCGGCCGCTCCCGCCGACCCGCAGGGCGTACGCGGCGGGCTCGTCCGGCTTCTGGACGGCCTGGCCGAGCGGCTGAGGGACCGGCCTCCGGTGCTGCTGGTCGACGACGCCCAGTGGGCCGACGCGGAATCACTGGCCTGGCTCGACGCCTACGCGCGGACCCGACAGGACGGCGGCCTCCCCGTCCTGGTCGTCCTCGCCCACCGCCCGCTGTCGTCCGAGCCGTACGACCCCGGCGTGCCCGCCGGCCTCGCGGCGCTCGGCGACCGCGCGGTCCTGACCCTGGGCCTTGAGTCGCTCACGCCCGAGGCCACCGCCGTACTGGCGCGCGACGCACTCGGCGGGCACGCGGACGAGCCGTTCTGCCACGAACTGTGGACGGTGACGTCGGGGAACCCGTACGAGACCGTCGAACTGCTCGCGAAGGCCCGCGAGCGGAAGGTCGAGCCCGTGGCCGGATCCGCCGGCCTCCTCCGCGAACTGGGTGCGGGGGCGCGCGGCAGGGGCCTCGTCGCCCGGCTCGAGGCGCTCGGCGCCGGCCCGACGCGTCTGGCGTGGGCGATCGCCGTGCTGGGCACGGACAGTACGCCGCAGCTCCTGGGGGCGCTCACGGGGATGGCGAGGAGCGAGGTGGCGGCGCACGCGGACCGTCTCCGTCGGGCGAGGATCGTGACGGCGGCGAGTCCGACAGGGACACCGACCACCCCCACGCCGACCACGCCGACGACTCCCACGCGGACCACCCCCACACCGACCACGCCCACGCCGACGACTCCCACCCCCACGGGCCCGCTGGAGTTCACACATCCACTGATCGCGACGGCCGTCTACGGATCGGTGCCGGCGGCGACCCGGACCGCCCTGCACGGGCGCGCCGCGCGGGCGCTGGCCGAGGCGGGCCACGGTCCGGCCGCCGCCTCCCGGCACCTCCTCGACGTGCACCCGGCGGACGACGAGGACGTCGTCCGCCGGCTGCGGGCCGCGGCCGTCGAGCACCTGGCCGTCGGAGCCCCCGACGCGGCACGCCGCTGCCTGGGCCGGGCCCTCGCCGAGCCGCCGGGCCCGGAGGCGTACGCCACCGTCCTGTACGAACTCGGCTGCGCCTCGCTGCTCACCGCGCCGGCCGCCACGGTCCGGCACCTCCGCTCGGCGCTCGACCTGCCCGGCCTGGACGACACCCTCCGCGTCGACGCCACCTACCGGCTCGCCCAGGTCCTCGCCCACAGCAACCAGCTCGGGGAGGCGGCGAGGACCGTCGAGGCCGAGGCGGTCCGCACCCCGCCCGGCACCGGCCGACGGCGCCTCCAGGCCGCGCACTTCATGTACGAGGGGTTCCAGGCCGCCGAGGACGACGGGCCCGGCCGCTCGCGCCGCCTCGCCTCGCTCACCGCGGACTTCACCGGCGCGGACAACGCGGAACGGGCCCTGCTCGCGGTGCGCGCCTTCGACGCGATGCTCAGGGGCGAACCGGCGGCCGAGGTCGTACGCCTCTGCGACAGCGCCCTCGTCGACGGCGCGCCAGCGCGCGGGCTCGGCTGGACCGACACCACCTGGGGCTTCGAGATCCCGGCGCTCACGGGCATCGCGTACGCGTTCGCCGACCGTCCCGACCGGGCGGAGGCACTGTTCGGCGAGGCCGTGCGGGCCTACGAGATCTCCGGCTGGAGCGGAGCCCACCTGGCCTTCGCCCACACCCTCCTGGGCCTGGCCCACCGCAGGCGCGGCAACCTGCCCGGGGCGCAGCACCACCTGGAGGAGGGTCTCCGCCTCGCCGACCGGGTGGGCAGCGGGCTCCCCGTCCACTGGGACACGGCCTGCCTCCTCGTCGACACGCTGCTCGCCCGGGGCCGTACCGCCGAGGCCCGGGACGTCGCCGACCGGTACGCCTTCGGCCCGCCCTGGCCGGGCGCGATCGTGCTGCCCGACGGCCCGAGCGTCCTCGGCCGCCTCCTGCTGGCCGAAGGACGGCACGAGGAGGCGGTCCTCACGCTGGAGGCGGCGGCCGAGGCGCTGACCGTCCGCGGCCGCCACCACGTCGTCTGGGCCCCCTGGTCCTTCGACCTCGCCCGCGCCCTCGCCACGACGGACCCGGACCGCGGGGCCCGCATCGCCGCCGAGGCCCACGCCCACGCGGAACGCCTCGGCACCCCGACGGCCCGTGGCGAAGCGCTCCGCTGCCTGGCCCTCTTCGCCACCCCGGCCGAATCCCGCCGCCTCCTCGCCCGCGCCGTCGCACACCTGGCGGCGTCCCCGTCCCGCTACGAGGAGTCCCGAGCCCGCCTGGACCTCGCCCGCGCGACGGGCTCGGCCACCACCCTCGCCGAGGCGACGTCCCTGGCCACCACCTGCGGCGCCGTGACAGCCCGTGCGTCAACCCACCCGCCGGAGTGAGGTAATGTTTTCCCTGCACGCCGACGCGGGGGAAACCCCAAGGAGACGCGCATCGGGACGTGGCGCAGCTTGGTAGCGCACTTGACTGGGGGTCAAGGGGTCGCAGGTTCAAATCCTGTCGTCCCGACTCGAAAGAGTCGCAGGTCAGAGGCCGTTTCAGAGCAATCTGAAACGGCCTCTGACTCGTTTTTGGGGACCACTTGGGGACCAACTCGCCTTGACCGCGTCAGCGGGCGACCACGATCGGGCTCGGCAGGGACCGGGGCGCGCGGAGCACGCTGAGGTGTGCCGAGAGTGCGGCGCCGGCTGCGGTGATCTTGTGCACGTCGGGGTGCAGGTATCGCTGGGTGGTGGTCAGCGAGCCATGGCCGGCGATCTTGCGGAGGACGTGCACCTGGACCCCGGCGTCGGCGAACCAGGTGAGTCCGGTGTGACGGAGGTCGTGGCGGCGCAGGTGCTCGTAGCCGAGCTTCAGGACGACGTCGTCCCAGTGCGTCGCGTCGCGCAGGACCGCGGTGGAGATGCGGCCGCCTCGGGGGCCGGTGAACATGCGGGCGTCCGGATCGGGGCCGGCAGCCAGGATGCGCTGGGCGACGAGGGGGCGGATCTCCTCGATGATGGGCACTTGGCGGGCCCGCTTGCCCTTCGTCCCCTTGTCGACGAGGCCGCCGGGAGCGGGGGTGGTCTGGCGCCGGACGGTCCAGATCCAGTTGGTGGTGTCGATGTCCCCGACTCGGCAGCCGGAGACCTCGCCGATACGCGCGGCCGTACACGCGGCGAAGAGGACGGACTGACGCCGTCGTTCGCGATCTGCGGCTGCTGTGTCATCGAGTTCGGCTACGAGGACGCCTCGAATGCGGGGGTCATGACCGCGCGAGCTGCATGGATCGAGGCCGGCTGTCCCTGGCGCGGATCGGTGAGCGAACGACCGGCGGGGTGGGATCCCCAGGTGCAACTGGTCGACAGCTTGAAGCTGCCGTAAGGGCTGGAGCTCGGGCTGGACATCCGTATCCGTGAACGCCTCTCACCCTCTTGAGGCCACATGCCCACGAATCGGACATCCGTCGACAATGCCGAAGCCCTGACCGACCGCCACGTCTCGGCGTCCGGTCCGGCAGCATCGGCTCGATCCGCGCCCACTGCGCGTCAGTCAACGACACATATCAACCAACGATCAGATGATCCCGCCGGAAACGGTTCAGCGCTGTTGCATGTCAGACCAGCTCGAAGCCCCTCCGGATGACACCGTATTCCCCAGGCGTCTCCCAGCACGTGTAGTGGCGGCCAAGAAGATCGGGCAGGTCAATCCCCAGTTGCTCCGCGAGCCCGGCGGCACCGGTCTTGGATGTCCGAGAGGGGTCATCGGCAGCTTGACAGTGGGCAGTGGCGCCCCGCAGTTCGATCACTACGTACTCCACGCGCCTGTCGGCGCTGGCCACCGATTCCTCGTGGTTCTGCTCGTGCCGGGCATCCATAACCTGCCCACAGAGACCGCAGCGCAAGTTGTCTTGTGAGGCATCCACGGCAGGCATCGTACGGCTTCCTCGAACACGTGCGGCCACCAGCCATCCCCACCTCGGAACAACCGAACATCGGCTCGCAAGCCGCCTGCACTCCCATCGCTGATCCGAAAGAAACGCCCTAGGACTTCCCTGGTGAGCCGACGTCCTCAGTCTTTCGAGGGCGCGTCCAGGTCAAGATGGCTGCGAGGTGGAGTGCGCCCTCGTAGGCGATGGCGAGTTTGTCCGTTCGCATGGCCAGGCCGCGCCACTGCTTGAGACGGTTGATGCACCGCTCGACGGTGTTGCGCTGCTTGTACGCCTCCGCGTCGAAGCTGGGCGGACGCCCGCCGGCCCGGCCTCGCCGGAGACGGTGTCCGACCTGGTCAGAAGGCTGCGGGATGATGGCCCGGATGCCTCGGCGGCGAAGGTGCCGGCGGATTGAGCGGGATGAGTAGGCCCGGTCGGCAAGGACGACATCGGGTCGGGTTCGTGGCCTGCCCAGGCCGGTGCGCGGGACTCGGATGCGAGCCATGACCGCCTCGAAAGCAGGCGCGTCGCCAGCCTGACCAGCGGTGACATGGACGGCGAGGGGCCGTGCCTGGCGAGGTGCACTTTCGTGCTCAGGCCGCCTCGGGAGCGTCCGAGTGCGTGATCGGCAGGTTCCGCCCTGTCCGCCCCCTTTCCTCGCCCCGGCCGCGTGCTGATGGGCCCGGCAGACAGTGGAATCCACGGAAACCGCCCACTCCACTTCGTCAGCCGCGTCCGCCTGGGCGAGCACAGCGGCGAAGTACCGTTGCCAGGTGCCGTCGGCAGCCCACCTGATCAGGCGCTTGTGAACGGTCTGGAACGCGCCAAGTTCGTGGGGTAGGTCCCGCCAGGGCGAGCACGTGCGGTACTTCCACGCGATGGCCTCCAGGGTTCGGCGGTGGTCGGCCCACCGCCGGCCGCGGACCGGATCTGCTGGCATCAGCGGCTCGATCCGGTCCCACATCGCATCAGAGATCACTAACCGGACAGTCACATCCGATCAACTGATCAACCCATCAAAGAGACACGCTCTAGGTCGTTTCCTTCGGCTCACCTTCAACGGCCGTGTCTGGCCTGGATACGGTGACGGCATGACGACAATCCTGCGGCACCCCCGACCCGGATTCCTTTGGGATTGGTGGGCAGTGGACGCTCACGGCTTCCTCGTGCAGTTCAGTGGCGGGCCTGCTCCTGAGCATCTGCTGGTGCAAGTGGATCGTGTCGATGCTGCGGCTGCGTGGGCCGAGGAGAACCGTCCGGCATGGTTCAACGAGGCTCCCCCATCGCTTCACGCCTTCAGCTGCAATGGCGAGCTGCCGGTCTACACCCGCAACAGCGTCCCGGACTCCCCGTTGCGGCTGTCCGACGCCCCGGCAGCCATCGCAGACGTTGCGGCCCTGGTTGAACTGCACAGGGCAGTGGGAGACACCTGGACGGTGTACCTCGACGAGGGATGGGTCTAGGCACCCGGCTGAAGTCACCTGGCTGACCAGATGAAGATGGCGGCGATGTGGAGTCCGGCGAGGTAGATGGTGGGGGTCTTGCCATAGCGGGTGGTCAGGCCGCGCCACTGCTTGATCCTGTTGATGCACCGCTCGACGGTGTTGCGCTGCTTGTATGCCTCGGGGTCGAAGGTCGGCGGACGGCCACCGAGCCGGCCGAGTCGCTTACGGTTCGCAGTCTGGTCGGCGGGCTGCGGGATCACCGCCCGGATCCCGCGCCGCCGCAGATGGATGCGGATCGCGCGGGACGAGTAGGCCTTGTCGGCCAGGACAACATCCGGGGTGGTCCGGGGCCGACCGATCGGCCGCGGCACCCGCAACTGGGCCATGACCTCGGGGAACGCGGGCGCGTCACCGGCCTGACCAGAGGTGAGGACGAACGCGGGCGGGCGGCAGCGGCTGTCCGCGGCGAGGTGGATCTTGGTGGTCAGGTCACCGCGGGACCGTCCGGTGACATGATCTTGCGGCTCGCCGCCGGAGCCCCTTTTGACGGGCCCCGGCGGCGTGCTGATGAGCGCGGACGATGGTGGAGTCGACCGCGACGACCCAGTCGAGGTCGCCCTCGGCGTCAACCTGGGCGAGCAGGGTGGTGAAGACCTGCTCCCAGGTGCCGTCGGCCGCCCACTTCCGCTGGCGGTTGTGGGCGCCCTTCCATGCCCCGAAGTGCTCGGGCAGGTCCATCCAGGGCGGCCCGGTGCGGTACTTGAACGCGATCGCGTCGATCACCTGCCAGCGATCACGCCACCGCCCACCCCGCCGAGGTGTCCGGTCCGGCAGCTATGGCTCGATCCTCGCCCACTGGGCATCAGCCAACGACACACATCAACCAACGATCAGATGATCCGAAGGGAACGACCTAGCCGATCCGATCCGATCCGATCCGATCCGATGCGGCTGGTCGTCGGCCCGCACGGCGAGGGTCGGGGAGATTCAGTGCCGCACGAAGGGCAGATCCGCCGGTTTCACGTGCTCGCGCGGCCCAGCTGCCCGCAGGACTACGTCCAGCACCCGCGCCGGGTCAGCGGCGTACGCGTGCGAGAACCAGGCCATGTTGGCTTCCACCACGGCCCACCGGTGCCCCGGGCTGTAGGGGTCGAGCAACTGTCCGACGTCCACGACGACGGCGCTCGGCAGGGCGGGCCAGGCCGCAGAGACCAGGCGGTCGACGAACTCGGCGATCTCCGCGGCGATGGGCCCGTGCCGGTCGAGCGGCTGCGGGTCGAGTCGGCCGAAGACCGCGTACCGACTGCCGGCGACGATCTGTCCGTCGAGCAGGAACAGCCGGTACTCGGCAGCGAAGGTCACCACATCAGAGAGCAGCACCGGAGTCGCCGGGTCCAGGTCGGCGGGCAGCCGGGAGCCGTCCGCGTAGACGTCGGCCGGGAAGGACTTGTCGCGCGGCGGCTTGACGAACGTCGGCCGCTCGATCGCCCATGCATCCAGGACGGTCGCCGTACGGACCGTTCGCCCGGTGAACTCCTCCGGCAGCTCGGCAAGCCAGTCGTCCGTCGGTTCGAGCAGAGCGAACCCGAGCCGTCCGACCAACTGCGCGGCCGCGACCGGCCCCCCGTACCAGTACGCGGGTCCTGCCGCCTCAGCGACCTCCTCCGCGGCCAGGACCGCCATCCCCCGTCCCGTCGCCTCAACGGCCAACAGCTCCATCGTCGACGTCCGCCGCCCAGGCATGACAAGCACGGCAACCCTCCCTCACGACGTGTAAAGCCGCCAGGCTAGACCCACCCCGTCCAGGCCGCCTTCGGTTTACGTCGGCAGCGCCGGTCGGGGTGCGCAGGCTCCGGCCGCCCGCCGCGGAATGGGCCGTTCGGGAGAGGCGCCGACCTCGTTCACCCCTGCGACCGTACGACATCGCAGCGGAGGGCAGGGTCCCTCCTCCCGGCAACGTGTGGATCCACCCGCCGGGGGAGATGAGCAGGGCCCCTGTTATCGTGCGCCGATGTCAACGATCAAGCAGTTCCAAGTGACCTTCGACTGCGCGGAGCCTGCGCGCCTCGCCGCCTTCTGGTGCGAGGTGCTGGGGTACGTCGTACCGGAAGTCCCGGAGGGCTTTGCCACGTGGGAGGAGTACCACCACTCGCTGCCGCCTGAGGACGAGGTCTACTTCGCGTGCGCTGATCCCTCGGGTGTGGGCCCGCGCGTGCTCTTCCAGCGAGTTCCCGAAGGCAAGGTCGTCAAGAACCGGGTGCATCTCGATGTGCGGGTCGGCACAGGGCTCGTGGGTGACGAGCACCTGGCCACACTCGAGGCTGAATGCGCACGGCTGATGGCGCTCGGCGCGACACACGTGCTGACGCAGCGCGCCGATGGCGTCAACGAGTCGTGCATCACGATGCAGGACATCGAGGGCAACGAGTTCTGCCTCGCCTGATTCTCCTCCGAGACTGCGAGGAGGGAGCGTTCTCAGCCTTCTCCCGGGGACCTCTCAGGTCTCGTATGCGGCCGAAGCCACCCCGTGAGAGCGGGGTTGTGCAGTCGGGCGGTGTCGAGCATGGCGTGTCGGACTCCGTCGCCCTTGAGACGGGAGTCGCGCGGAGGATCCTCCAGGTCTTCATGCGGGCGAAGAAGTGCTCGACGCGGGCCCGGACATCTTGGGGCGAGTTGGCGCATCGTCGGGTTCGTGCGCCAGTAACGAGGTTGTGCCGGTTGAGGTCATGGGGCAGGGGCAGGGGCAGGGGCAGGGGCAGGGGCAGGGGTCCGGGGTTCGTAGCCGAGGATGGCCCTATGCATTCTCCTATCGATCCACCCGGAGTCCGTCGGGTCTCGCGACGCGAGTACTCCATGTGGGACGAGGCTCTCGCGGTCCTCAACCAGGACTTGGCCGCGACTCTTCCTGAGCAGGGACCTCTGCAACTGCTGGCCCAGCCTTCCTATGAGGCGGGCGAGCCGGAGTGTGTCTACGTTGCCCTGGCCAACGGCGAGTGGCACGGCGGTTATCTGTACCCGAAGACGCCAGAGGACTCTGCCGATGCCTTGGCGACCGTCGCCGACGCCGCGCAGGAAACCGTCGCTGAGCGTCTGTGGCAGGCGTGGCCCCTGTGTACCGAACACAACCTGGGCATGCATACGCGCGACGTGGAGGGGCTGCTCTCCTGGTGGTGCTCCGGGAGGCGGTCGGAGGGCGGGCCGGGCCACATCCGTGCGGCCGTGGGCGCGCTCGACAGTTTCTGAGGGCCGTGACGTGAGGGGGCTGTGCGGGTGGGATGTTGATGTGACGCAATATCTTGGTCGCACGGCCATGTCCCACCCCGCCTTCACCGGCCTTCAGCCCTGTCGACTCGGTGCGCTGGTCGGCGAGCTGGCTCCTGCGTGGATGGCCTCTGAGGAGGGCTGACCACACAACCGCAGGGGCCGTGGCCGCCTGCGGGCAGCCGGGCCCTGCCCGAACCCATCAGTCGGTGTTCACCGACCGGATCATGGTCACCTGGTCGTCCCTCCGTCGCTGACCTCCCGGCGGGTTGGGTCGGCCCACGATGTCGTGTGCCAGGGTGGCGGCATGGATTGGCAGTCTGAGAGCCCGGAACTCTGGGCGTTCCTGGAGTCCCTGCACCGCGGCGACATCCTGTCCGGCACCGTCGCGGCGATCGAGCGGTTCGGGGTCTTCGTGGCCCTGGACGACGGACCTGTCCACCCGCTCTTCCCCGGTGTCGGGTTCATCGT
Source organism: Streptomyces sp. NPDC056480 (assembly GCF_042795405.1). NCBI lineage: Bacteria > Bacillati > Actinomycetota > Actinomycetes > Kitasatosporales > Streptomycetaceae > Streptomyces > Streptomyces sp. NPDC056480. Next base: position 117,785 of record NZ_JBHTSA010000004.1, read on the forward strand.
CATTCCCGAACTGTCCTGGCGGCACATCGACGCCCCCACCGATGTCGTTCAGGTAGGCCAGCGTGTTTTGTGTGAGTTCCTGCAGTTCGACACCTACAACGCGGAGGCCAGGTTGTCCTTGAAGGCATTGGAGCCCGACCCCCTCCAGGCTTTCGCCGACCGCACACTGGTGGGTCAAGAACTCCGCGGGACGGTGGAGAAGGTGCTTCCGTTCGGCATCATCGTCGGTCTCGGGGACGGGATTGCCGGGTTGGTCCCGTTCAGAGGAGTCCACGGCCGCCCTGCGGTGAGCCCGGTTGAAGACTTCGAGGTCGGAGAGAAGATCGCCGTCGTCGTCACGGAAATCGACCCGCCGACCCGCCGGGTTCTCCTCTCCAGGCCGCAGGGTGGTCGGCACGAAGGTGTCGTGTCGGCCACGTGACGGCCGACGTGCCGAAGGGGGCCGCAGAGACGGAACGCCAGAACGGAGCACCGTGGCAGACCCTCCCGTCCGTCTGGCGGATGTGGTGCTGGTGCTGCAGGTGAGGTCCTGGAGCAGTCACGGGGCGGGTCCACCAGCAAGCTCCCCCTGAGCGCGGAAGGCCGCTGCCGCCCGCTGCGCCTGATCGTCACTGCTGGCCGGCAAGCCGACTGGACCCAGTTTGAGTCCGTCCCGGGGAAGATCCGCATGCCACGGTCAGGGTCGGGCAGGCCCCGGAGGAAAGAGCACAACACGGTTGAACGAGCGATCAACAGCCTGAAACGGCACCGGGCCGTCGCCACCCGCCATGACGAGCGCGGTGGCGTCTACCTCGGCTCCGTCTCCACGACACGGTCTCCATGCCACCGTCCCCTCGGCTCCGTCTCCACGACACGGTCTCCACGACACCGTCTCCCCGGCACCGTCTCCACGGCACGGACTCCATGGCACCGTCACCTCGGCACCGTCACCACGGCAGCCCTCACCATCTGGCCACGATCTTGATCGTCCGGACAAGTCCTAGTCGGCCGTGCCCCGGTTCAGGCACCATGAGCCGGTTGCGGTCCCAGGGGCGTACACGCGGCCGGGGGATCGTTGTTCGAGAGTCGGGGGAGTGGTCGTGGGCAGGTTCAGGCGGGGTGGGCCGACAATCGGGATGGACGCTCAACGGCGGGTGCGGCGCAGCCCGTTGCTCTTCACGGTGCCGATCGCGCTGCTCGTCCTGCTGACGGCGGTGCTCGGCTGGGAGGCCGTCCGGGCCAACATGACGGAGGCGGCCCGGGCCGAATGGCCGTGGCGGCTGCAGCTGCTCGACATGGAACCGCTCGGCAGCCTGCTCGCGGTCGCGGCCGGCGCGGTCCTCGCGAGGGCCCAGTATGCCCGCACCGTACGGCCGGCGCTTGGCTGGCGCGCCGACTGGACGACCGGGCACCTACGGGGCGGGGTGCCCGAATGGCGCGTCGGACTGCTCAACGGAGGCTCGCACACCGTGGTGGTCGAGGCCTACGAGTGCCGGGCCGTTCTGCGCGGCGAGGACCCGCAGCACCCCGCCCCGTGGACCGACGTCGAGGGGGTGGCACAGGTGCTCACCGGGGCCGGGCTCACCGTCGGGGAGGACTTCCAGCTCGTCACCATGGGGAGATTCCCCCTGGTGGGCACCGGCTCCTACGAGACGACGATGCTCGGTGCCTTCTCCCAGCGCTTCGTCGACGAGATCGAGGCGCTCCACATCAGGGTCCGCGTCAGCGATGTCGTCGGGGACAGCCACGAGCGGATCCTCGACGCGCTGAAGGGCGCCCGCTCGACCTCGTATCAGCGTCCGGCGCCCTGACCGTCCAGCCAGCGCAGTACGTCGGGCAGCGCCAGCTGGGCGGCGAAGTGACCGGCGTCCGGTACGAGGACGGGCTCGGCGCCGGGGATCTGTCCGGCCAGCCAACGGGTGTGGGCCACGGGGGAGAAGGCGTCGTCGAGGCCGTGCCACAGCAGCACGGGCGTGGTGACGGAGGAGACGTCGAGGCCCCACGGGCGGACGAAGGCCAGGCAGTCGTCGAGCCATCCGTGGTGCGAGACCCGCAGGGCCTCCTGGTAGGTGCGCAGCAGTACCTCCCGTACTCGCGGGTCCTCGACGACCGGCAGGTCGTGGGGGGAGAGATCGGCACGCAGGTCGTCGAGGAGGCGCACCGGGTCCCGCCGGATGGCGACGGCCCGGGCGGCCAGGTCCCGTTCGAGCCCACCGGGGTCCCGCCCGTCCAGATGCGCGTGGGCCAGGCCGTACTCGCGCACGTTGAACGGGGTCATCCCCGCGTACCAGTCCAGACCGGCCGCGTCCGGCGGAGCGAGCCCGACCAGTACGGCGGCCGCCCGGACCCGCTCCGGCAGCAGCGCCGCGCACGCGAGCGCGTGCGGACCCCCGCCGGACCGGCCGACCACCGCGAACCGCTCGACGCCGAAGGCATCGGCGACGGCCGCCGCATCCCCGGCCGCGTCGGCGACCCGGCGACCTGGAGCGCGCCGGGACTCCCCGTAACCGGGTCGGTCGTAGGCGAGGAACCGGAAGCCGGGGTGCTGCTCGGCGAGTCCGGGCAACAGGGTGCCGAGCCGGGTACCGGGTGTTCCGTGGAGAAGAAGCACCGGGGTCCCCGAAGGATTTCCCCATTCCTCTGCCACCAGGAGCCGGCCGTCGTCGGTGCGCACAGGGTGTCCCATGAGAGGGAGCCTAGGTCGGGAGGAAGGTGGTGCGCATCGCCGGTTGCGAAGGCATCGACCCCGGCCCTGTGCGGGATGTCTGGGATTCTCTGGCCTGCAGGGGGCGAGGCGTTCCGGCTCGGCCCGTGCCGATCGATGGCTTTCGGCCGGTGCGCGGTGGGCGGTGCGCGGTGGGCGGTGCGCGGTACGTAGTGCGCCGTACGCGTGCGCCGTACGCGGTGCGTAGTACGCGAAGCGGCGGCGGGATCCTGTGTCCAGGAAGCCCTGGAATCAGCTGACGGGAGCCTGGTAGAGGCCTCGGCCGGCGCGGTCGGCCCGAGAGGTGGCGACGAGCCGGTCGAGCGTGCTGCGGACGGTGTTGATGGCGCTCGTGGAGGAATCACGGCCGAGTGCCTTCGCGACGTCACGCGCACGCATGGGGCTGTCCGGCGATTGCGTGAGGACGGCGGCCACCTGCTCGGTGAGGCCACTGGACCCCTGTGTCACAGAAGGCGCCTCCTGTGCGGCGACAGCGACGCGGGGCTTCTTGGCCGAGGAGGGTCCCTTGCGCCCGCGAGCCTGAGGCGCGGCCTTCCGCTGACGGGTGGGGGTGGCGCGCGACGCGGTGGCCTTTCGAGGTGCGGGGACCGATCCGGATTCGTCGGATGCCGCCGTCTCGGAAGCCTCGATTGCGGCTTTGCTTTCCGCCCGAGTCGGCTCCGGCTTGGGTTCCGGTTCCGGCTCCGGCTCCGGTTCCAGTTCAGGCTCCGGTTCCGGGTCCGTTGCTTGTACGGCACGCGGCGCCGGCGTGTCGGCCAGGGCCAGCAAAGCCGTCAACGCCGCGCGGACCGAGAGCACACGCTCGGAAACCGCGGCCAACTCCTTCTCGAGATCCTGCTGGAGCTGTTCCAGCTGAGGAAGTTCTCTCTGGAGAGCGGCAGTTGTCGCATCGATGGGGTGAACGGCTGTACTTGATGAAGGCACGAATGGCTCCTACGTGATGTGGGCTGGCCAAACAGGGCCAGGCGCGGCTTGCTGTGCAGGGTACGTCCTTCGGCGGCGTGGAGATACTGAGACGCCGAATCACAACCCGTCCGAGCAAGAAGTCTCGTCGCGTTCTCACAACGGCGGGGCGAATACGCGAAGACAGCGCACACCCCGCCTGCGGTCTGCTACTCGCGGGCGGGTAGGGATTCCGAACAGATCTGATCCGTATTCACCGGCAACGACGTGGACGGCGGCCGCTGGGGTGGAAGCAGTGGGCGAGAATCAGAAGCAGGCGCTCTCCATGTCAGGCGCTCTCCATGTGTCGTGCAACGCAACGACGACAGCGCTGCGACGGTCGGATCGCCGACCAACGCCGGCCAACGCCGGTCGCCGGTCTCCCACTCTGAACCCGGCTAGGAGAGCACCCACCGGGCCGGGTGTCCGGGGTCCGCTGGACACGTGAAGACGTGCAGGTCACGGTCCCGGCCGAAGCGGAGCCGAGTGGGTTCGGCAACCGACCGGCCGCCCTGGATCGAGGCCAGCCCCCGCAGAGACGGGTTCCGGTCTTCCAGCGGCATCCAGCTGTGCGAGCCGGTGTCCATCTCATCGCCCCCCGCTGTCAGGAGCAGACGCATCGGCGTCCTGCAGGACCCGCAGTCGATGTCCATCGGGCCCGTCGACGCCCAGCTGGGAAAGCCTCCGACCCGCCATCCAGGCGGGATCGAAAGGTCCCCCTGGTAGGTGGGGGCGTCGGCGCCGTGTGCCGCGACTTGGGCGTCCTCCCACGCGTCGATGCGGGCGATCAACGGGGCGGGCAGCGTGTCGTCCTCCGCCCAGGGGTAGGTATCGACCTCTTCGGGATGCAGGACGCACGGTTCGGGGAGTTCCTCCTCCCATCGCAGCATGGGCGCCTCGGGCGAGGTGCGCGCCGCGCGCCCGATCTCTCCGGCACGTCGCCACCGCAGGTGGTAGCGGCGCTCCAGGTACGAGCCGTGGGTCATCGGGCAGCGGAAGAGCTGCACCAGGTCCGCGTCGCCGGGGCCTGGGGCCAGGCCCGGGATGTCCTGGCGGAAGAACTGGGCGAGGCCCACGAGCGGCACCGGTCCGTTCGCCCCGGGCGTTGCGGCGCCGGGCCATGTCCGCGTCGACGGCCGGACGCCCGCGGCCCGGGCGCTGCGGATCTCGTCCGGCACGTACCCCTCGGTCTCGGGCTGATGGGTCTCGTGGCAAACCGGCCAAGGCTCGCTGTCCGGCCACAGCATCGGCCCGCCGACGTGGCTGTCGCGCACGCCGGGCCGCCCCGGGCGGGGGTGCAGTCGCGTGGTCCGGCCCCGGTGGGCGGCCAGGTCGGGGAAGAGGACTTCCACGGACACGGGCCTCGCCGGTGTGGTCCTGGTCATGCGCAGACCGTACGCGTCAGGGAAGCCGCCACGCGAGCGGATTGTCCGCAAGCCCGTTCACGCCGACATTCGGCGTGTCATCTGCCGAGTTGAGCACAACCACACAGTCACAGCGACTGCCACTGTTGGGAAGGCTTCGGCCGGGACCTGAAGTGGCGTGTCGAATTCGACGAGATCGTCGATCCTCGTTGTGTTGAGATGGCGACAGGGCGAGAGTCGTCCTGACCGAAGTGGAAGGCCCCTTGTGGGACGCCAAGATGCTCGACGAGCGTGTACGCAGCGAACGCCGTCGCCGCCATCAGGGTGCGACGGACCTCTGAACGGGGCGCCTCACGCCGGGGGAGCCGCAGGCGAATTGAGGTACCGGTGACCGTCCCGTGAAACACGTACGCTCTCTTGTCGAAGCCTGTGAGAGACGGCTACCGCGGAGTTGGCGGTTGACCCTTTCTCCTGAGCAGAGGCCGGATCAAGCACACGATTCCTGAACCGACATAAGCCAGCGAGACGAGTCCGCCTTGTCGGCCCCCGACACGGTCGGGTCGGGTTCGTGGACGTCCACCGGAGGGGCCCTCGCCAGGGCCACGGTGGCTGCGGCGATGACGGTTGTCCGGTTGAGGTTGCAGTGAGGCCCGCCACGGACGAGCCTCTCGCGCCGTGGAAGGAGGTGTTTATGCCTCAACCCATCAGGACAGGAGCCGTGTGCGTTGCGGGATCGCCCTCGCCGTCCCCGGCATGTCAGCCCCTCACCTGATCAGGGGCCACTCCGAGGACCTCAGCGCTCGCCCCTTGCCGGCGCAGCGGGCTGACGCCCCAGCTACAAGCACACCGACGAGCGCTCCGGTGGTGTTGAAGAGCACATCGTCAACGCCGACAACGCGCCCGGCGTTCATGGCGAGTTGAACGACCTCAATCCCCAGACTCAGGGAGAAGAGCCGACGGGCGCTCAGCGGCCTGGTCCACCTGTGCTGGCACGACCCGCTCGCACAGATCGCTGCTGGCTTCGGTAGATCCGTCGGCACCGGGCCTCGTCTCCCGAGATCCGGGTGGCCCGGTGGCCGGCGTCCAGGGATCCGGTGACCATGCGGGCGCCCAGCCGCAGTGTGGTCGTGAATTCAGTCTTGTCACCGAGTCCGGCGGCCCGGCCGCGGCAGCGGTCGGGGGCCGAGGTCCAGGAACGCGGGACGTACAGTTCCCGGTCTACCGCGGCGTGTCCGCGGCAGCCAGCGTCCCACTTGGCCCGCCCGAGCTGGTGCTGCATGCCGTCCGGGGTGCTCTCTGCGGCCCACTCTGCGATGGTCCAGCAGTTCTTGCGCGGCAGGTCCGACAGCAGCCCGAGCGCCAACCGCCCGACCCGACGTCGGGGTTCGACTTGGGTGAACCGGCCTGCGATCCGGGTCATCAGGCCCTCGAACGCCTCCTGTCGACGGGCAGGGTCTACGCTGTGACCTGCGGGCACCGCATGATCTTGAGTCTTCACACACCGATGCTCAACGGTGACCGCACCCGTCTCCACAGCGCGTCAGGGTCGCGCAGCGTCTGTCTGTCGTCATGTGTCTGGAGGACTTGTGCAACGTGGCGAAGTCTGGTGGGTCCAGTTCGACGAGCGGAGGTTGGTCGTACTGCTGTCGGGAGACGACACGTCCGGGATCCGGGTGATGCAGGTCGTCGCTCCGGCGGGCGTCGACATCAGTGATCTGGGCATCGAAGTGACGGTCGGCGCCGCTGAAGGACTGCCGTTCGACGGCGTGCTGCGGCTCGCGTTCCCGCGTCCAGACTTCACCCCGTGCACGTGGCTGACCACCGTGTCCCGGGACGACCTGATAGAGCGGGCGGCCGTCCTGTCCTCCGTGAAGCTCAGCGAGATTGACGACGCCCTCCGGCTCGCTGAACAAGCGCGGGAGCGGACCCCGGCCACGACCGCGAAGCTCAGCGAGATAAGGGATGCCCTCCGTCTCGGTGAACTCGGGTAGACGGAGAAGGAGCCGACGCCCGCCACGGCGTGGGCGATCTCGGGCGAGATGATCGACGCCGGCCACCCTGCCGCCTCGACACCCCTCACCACCGAGATCACGGTCTACGGCTGGAGTACTGGAGCATGGCTGGTGGACGCCGTCGCCTTTGAGGGGGCGGTCGTGGAGGACCGTCCTGATCTTCATGCGGACGAAGGTGTGCTCGATGCGGGGCTGGACCTGCTTCGCGGCTTTGTTGGGTTCTCTCGCCAGGCCGGGCGCTCGGTTTGGCCACGCTTGCGGTGGTGCGGCCTGGCGAGCCCGGTGCACGGCAGCCGCGGTCGGCGGTCACGAGGGTCTTGATCGTTCCATGGGGTGACTGGCGACTCGCTCCACCTCTCAGCTACCGCTACCGCTCAGCGGAGACGCCCACGAGGGATCGTGTCGGGACCTCCTCGCGAGGTGAGCCAGCAGGTGCTGCGCTGTGTTGTCGGCAGTGTCTTGCGGCGCGCCGACTGCTACCAGGGCAGCGGTGATCCTTGCCGATGCCGATGCCGATGCCGATGCCGATGCCGATGCCGAGCCCGAGCCCGAGCCCGAGCCCGAGCCCGGCACGTTCGGGTCGGTGAGGAGGGGAAGCAGCAGCAGAAGGCGGGCAGGTGTTCCTTGAACGCCTTCGACCGAGTGAGACGGGTTGTCAGCGATGCGGATCAGTTCACGCCATGTCAGGCCAGTGCCCGAGAAGTCTCCGTCCCAGACGGCGACCTGCTGCGCATGGCTTCTGCCTGGATGCGTGAGGAGGTAGTCGGTGCCGTAGTCGCCTTCCAGGTTCCGGTAGATCACCACGGCTCCGGTTCCGTCTTCTGCGGGCACCCGGAACCCCGGCCAGCAGTCAGGATCGAAGAGGATCTCGGACATGGCATCGGCATCGGCGCCGTCGTCGCCGAACCACTCCGGAGCCGGGCGCTCGGCGCACCCTCCATCGCTGCACATCGCCAAGAGGTAGTTCGACCAGAAGCCCGGTCGGACCAGCAGTGACTCACCCGGCACCACCGGGCCGACGTCGTATCCCTCGATCAGCACCCATCGATCCTGCCACCAGCCACTGACACGGCCCGATCCGGGATCGGCAACGGGGAGCCTCCCAGTCAAAAGGGGAACCTCCCAGTCGAACGGGAAACCTTCCAGTCGAACAGGGGACCTTCCAGTCACGGGACTGGTCAGGGGCGGTGGCGGTACGCGGCTGTCGCCGTCTCGATGAAGGACCGGATCAACGGATTGGTGTCACCCGCGTTCCAGACCGCCACCACTCGGCTGGGCGGCATGTCGATCAGCGGCACCACGGTCAGCTCCGCGGGCAGGTCATGTCCGAGCGGGGCCAGGCCGACCGTGCCGTTCCACAGCACGGCCTGAAGGCATTCATGGACGACGCGCACCACTGGGCCCTCGCGCCGCTCGCCGCCGTTCCAGTACGACTGCCAGATCGGGTCGGTTCCCTCCGGGAACTGAAACCAGCGGCGGTCGCCCAGGTCGGCCAGCCGCAGCCGGTCGTGGCCGGCCAGCGGATCGTCGGCGCGCAGGACCACGCCCACCGGATCGGTACGCAGCTCGCGTACTGCCAACGCCGTCTCGTCGAACGGCGCCCGGGTCAGGGCGACGTCGACCACTCCGGCACGGAGCCCGCAGGTCGGGTCGGTCAGGTCGGTGTCGCGGATGTGGATCTCGATGCCGGGGTGGCGTCGACGGAAGGCGGCGGCCAGTCTGGTCGCTCCCGGGTCGGTGCTGTCGCCCAGGATGCCGACGGTGATGGCCGCTACGCCGGCCGCCGCGCTGACACGTACGCGGACACGGTCGGCCTGGTCGAGCAGGGCCCGCGCCTCGTCGAGCAGCACCACGCCCACCGGGGTGAGCGTGACGCCGGCCGGCGAGCGGGTGAACAGCAGGGCCCCGACCTCGGTCTCCAGCTGTTTGATCGCGCGGCTCAGCGGCGGCTGGCTCATGTGCAGTCGAGTGGCGGCCCGGCCGAAGTGAAGTTCCTCGGCGACCGCCACGAAGTAGCGCAGGGTACGTAGCTCCACGCTGCGACGATACCCAAGCGGTATCGGAAGTGCCCAAGGGGTCTTGGACAGTCGCAGGGGCCAGACGGTGGACTCGCAGCATGACCGAAGCAACGAAGACCAGCGCACCACAGGCCGATCCCGCCGTGTCGGTGGTCGGTCCCGACGACGGCGAGACGATCGTCCTCGGCACCACGCACATGCGTGTCCTCGAAGACGGCAGCCGTACCGGGCACCGCCTCGGAATCACCGAGTCCGTCCTCGCACCGCACACCCCCGGGCCGCCGCAGCACCGCCACGCCCAGCACGACGAGGGCTTCTACATCCTCTCCGGCACCGTGCGGTTCACCGTCGCGGACAAGGACTACGACGCCACCACGGGCACGCTCGTCATGGTCCCGCCCGGCGTCCCACACACGTTCGCCAACGTCGCCGACGAACCCGCCGTCATGCTCAGCACGTTCACCCCCGCCGGGTACGTGCAGTACTTCCGAGACCTCCAGGACTTGATCGCCGGCGGCCGGCCGCTGACGCCACAGGACAGTGTCCACGCGATGAGCCGTTACGCGACCGAGCCCGCCACCGACCTCGCCTCCGACCCCGCCTGAAGCCGTCGGGATGAGACCGCCCGGCGGCCCCTTCTCTGACCTGCGCAGCCGTCGGGCGTCCACCTGTCGACTTCCGGATCACTCAGACCAGCGCTCCGGCCTTTCAAGGGCCGCCTTGGGAATCGACGGTCACCTGCCACCGGTGGCCGTGGAAGGGAATCATGAACATCGCCTATTGGATCGTCGCCGGACTGCTCGCCCTCTTCTCCCTCTACGCAGGCGCGATGAAGGTGTCTCGTAGCCGAGAGCAACTCCGCCCGATGATGGCCTGGGTCGATCGCGTACCCATGCGTGCCGTCAGAGCGCTGGGGACGCTGGAACTACTCGGCGCGATCGGGCTGATCCTGCCGCCCCTGACCGGCATCGCGCCCGGGCTGGCACTGGCTGCGGCCATCGGGTTCGTAGTACTGCAGTGCGGTGCGATCGCCGTCCACCTGACCGGTGAGGACCGCCGGATCGCACTCAACCTCGGGCTCGTCGCCACTGCCGGCGTGACCGTCTGGCTGGCCACGACCTGGCTGTGAGGGGGTCCGGTTCTCGACGAACGGACGTGACGGCGGCGTCTCCCACCGGACCGCCGACCCGATGGATGTCGCTGCGCGACACCACCCGCGTGACGCCCAGCCGCGAGGGCGGAACCGCTGACTTGGCCTGAACGTCGAAGGGCCATGACGCAGAGAGCTGGACACATCATCCTCGCCCTCGCCCTCACGCTGGCTGCCGGCGGGCTCACTGGGTGCGCCCAGGCCGACGAGGGCGCGGACGTCGTCAAGGCCACACCGACCGTCCGGACGATTCCCTTCGAGCTGTATACGCATTGCGGAATCGACGAGGCCCGCATCGGCTCGACGTACTTCGAAGCGGAGACCCCGCTCTCCGACGGCTCGGGGAACCCGCCCGACGGCTGGGACAACCCCACCCATCGCGGCACGATGACACTGAAGTCCGCGACGGAGGCCGTCTTCACCGACGAAGCCGGCCATGAGGTGAAGTTCCGTGCCCGGCCGGGTGCGACTGCCTTCAAGCGCATCTGCGCCTAGGCAGTGTCTTCGAATGATCACTGCTGGTGGATCACCGTGCGGCGATACGTTGTCATGAACTGTCGGATGCTGATGGGATATATGCGTTTCCGCAGGTGGGCGGCGGACGGGACGTTCGACCGGATGCTGCGGTCTGCGCAGGCAAAGGCGGACGCTGCCGGCGACGTCGAGCGGCTGGTGTCGGTCGACTCTCCAGGGTGGTCCGGGCTCACCAGCACGCGGCCGGGGCTCGAGAAGGGGCTCCGTGAGCCGGTACTCGGACGGTCCCGAGGCGGCCTGACAGGCAAGATCCAACTGGTCTGCGAGGGCGGCTCGTCCGCTCGCCATCGTCGTGACGGGCGGCACCACCAAGGACTGCACTCAGTTCACCACGCTGATGGAAGCAATCCGGGTGCCCCGTGTCGGACCGGGGCGGCCTCACGTTCGGCCCGATCACGTGCTGGGTGACAAGGGCTACAGTCGAAGGTCATCCGCACCTGGCTCCGTCGTCGCAGCATCCCGCACACGATTTCCGGACGGTCCGACCAGATGCGAAACCGGGCCCGGCGGCGTGGTCGGCGGGGCGGCCGCCCGCCAGCCTTCGACCGAGAGATCTACAAGCGTCGCAACGTCGTGGAGCGGTGCTTCAACCGCCCGAAGCAGCGGCGCGGCATGGCCACCCGGCACGAGGGGACCGTCCAGTCCTACGAAGCAGCCGTCACTCTGGCTGTACTCCTCATGTGGGCATGATCCTCATGCGCGTCTCCTGTGGTGCCGCCGAGGAGATGACCGCGATCAATGCGTATCGAAACCCAGACGATTCGGTACATCGCCCATTGCGCAGAGCGCCGTGACCTGTTCCTCCAAACGGCTCAGAGCGTCCGTGAGGGAAAGTTGATCGATCCGCTCAAGATAGAGGGTGTGGGCATCGGTGCCGAACTCTCCCAGCGGCCGTTCAAGGTCGACATCCACCATGGCCTCAACGGTGCACCCAGCCGAGGTGATGGTCACACCTGCCGAGAACCGCAGCTCACTGACATCCGAATCCCCCTGCGCGAAAAAGCCGAAGCGGTGGTGGGTCCTCAGTTCAGGTCCCGCAGCGTGACTTTCGATCACGATGGCAGGCACCAGCCCAGACTCGTTCCCGAAGTCGTAGGCGACGTAGAGCTGAGTGGTGAAATCGTCCAGCTGCCTGTGTAGCCGATGCATCGTGGTCAGCAAGAGAGCCATGCTTGCGGCATCGTCCGCGCCGGTGACGTTCAACATCGGTGGATCATCGCCCATGTGCAACCGCGTTGGCACCTGGGTTTGCCCACCAGGCCGCCCCGTCCTCCGCACTGTTCAACCTCGACCCCCGCGGTCCGTCTTGCCGGCACACCCTAGGCCGTTCCTGTGGATCATGTCGTGCGTCAGTGGAAGAGCGCGCCGCTGGTCTCTCAGGCTCGTTCTCGACAGGGATCTCGTGCTCGTTCTCGACGGAAGTGCTGTGGAATGATCGGCAGATGTTCGAGACCGGTCGTGAGGGTGAGTGGGCGCTTCGGCGAGAGGCCGAGCGAGTCGTCAACGAAATCGCCCAGGAGCTCCGCACGTTGGACGAGGGAACGTCCTGGTTCTCCGACCTTTCCCCGGCAGGACGGCAGGTTGTACTGCAGGAAGTCGCCGGCTACGCGATGCAGGCGCACATCACGGCGGCAGACGGACGTGAGGGGGTTGTCCGGTCCGGTGTGAAGTCCACGGCCAATCCTTCGGTGATGATCTGCATGGACCCGCCTCGTTACGGGTTCGCAGCTCTCCCGGCCGACGAACACGTCAAGGCGTTTCGTGTCCTCGTCTCGGTGTTCTCCGTCGCCGACACCCGCCGCCGGCAGACCTACTGCAAGGGCACGTGCGGACACGCGTGGCACAACCTGTCTCCCCGGTGAGATGCCGTGGCGGCGCACGCTGACCCGGACGAGCTTCCCCCGGTCGTAGCCGCTGGATCCATCTGCTGCTTGATGCGATCGCGTCCAAGTACCGCACCGGGGCACAGCGGGAGGACCTGCCCGATCACTTCGGGTCGTGGGAGGGCGTTCACGACCGGCTGCGGCCCCCTAACCTTTTGTCGTGGACCTCTACTTCGATCCGGTGCCCCTGCTGGGCCATGCACGTGGTGTGTTCCTGGGGCAGTGGTCGGAGCGGAAGTGGCTCAACGTGCCCGGACCCTTCTACGGGGCCGACACGGACAACTGCGGCACTGGCCGCATCCACGCCCCGGAACTCGTGCTCTACGAGGCCGACTACTTCACCGAGTACGTGTATCGGCAGCCCCGGACGAGCGAGGAGCTTCAGCGATTGGTGGACGCAGCCGAAGCGGAGGCGTTCTCCGGCTACGGCTGGGACGGCGACAGCCACTGGACACCGGCAGCGGTCCGGGACTGGTGGCGCGACCGTGGGCGGATCGCGGAGTATCTCGCGAGCCGGCGGGCCGAATGGGAGGCAGACGACGCGAAGGCGGGGCAAGGTGTGGCCTCGGCCGCCGACAGCTACGCCGCATACCTCGACGGCGAGCTGGCCACGCACCTCCGTGTCTATCTCTTCTGGCTCGAGGAGCGCCGCTCGCCCACTACGTCGGACCTCCTGCCACGGCTCTAGGCCCCGTTCTATCAGGTGGTCCGCCGGCTATCAGGTGGTCCGCCGGCTGGGACGGTGCTGAGCGGAGCCGTTCGAGGTGAGTGCCTTCAGGCGCACTGTGCGGTGGTGAGGGCCAGTTGGGGCAAGTTCCCTGGAGTCAGCCGTGCTGCGAAGCCCCAGGCCGATGGCGGGTCCTGGGGCTTCGTTCATGCGGGGAGAGCGGTTGCGTGGCCGGTCAGCGGTTGAGGACCTCTTCGATCTTGGCGGCCACCTGCTTGGCCTGGATGTCGCGGCCCTTCGCGTTGGGGTGCGCGTACGAGGGGATCTTGGTCCCGAGCAGCTCGAGCTGGGAGTCCTCCAACAGGCCGCCGATGCCGCGGTCGGCGCCGTCGCACGCCGTGTTGGAGCCGGTGCCGGCGTAGAGGTCGACGAAGTCGGCGCCGCCGTCAGCGTCAGCGGCGGCCTTCTTCATGGCGTCGTTCAGCCGCTTCTGGATCTGGTCCAGGACCGGCAGGGCGTCCTGGGGGATGTCAGCGAACGGCAGCTGCGTCTGACCGGGCGCCGCGGTCAGGCACTTGGTGGTGTCCTCGGGCACGAGCCGGGGGTAGCCGACCAGGACGCGCTTGGCGTCGGGGGCGAAGTAGCCGATGCGGTCGAGCAGCTCCTCCAGGTCCCCGGCGACCTGCTCGAACTGGCCGTCCAGCCACTGCTTTCCGTCCCCGGTCTCGAAGAACTCACCGCACTTGGCGGCCGGCTCATCTTTGTCCACCGGGTCTCCCGGCAGCAGAGAGGGGTTCCGGAGCTCGTCGGAGCACTGCTTCAGGATGCGGTTGAAGCCCAGTGTGTTGCCGCCCAGGCTTCCCACGGTCAGCTGGGTGTCCTGCTTGAGCGCGTCCTGCTGCGCCGGGAGGGTCCCGGCGCCGAAGGGCAGCTCCTGCTTCTCCCAGAAGTCGCGGATGAGCGCGCCTCCGCAGGAGACGTCCGACTGGACGTCGAGCGTGATGCCCTTGTCGGCCAGGCTCCGGGTGGCGACGGCGGGATGGTTGTCCGTGGCCTGGAAACACCAGCCCCTCTCGCTGTCCTGGCTGTTCACGGGAGCGATGCCGAAGTTGGAGGTGTAGGAGTCGCCGAAGAAGACGGTCGGTACGGGGTCGGCGGGCGCCGCGGCGGCACCTCCCGCCGGCACGGCGAGTGCGAGGCAGCTGCCGAGCGCGATCGTGGCGGCGGCCAGCCGCCGCGCCCTGGGAGTGGTCGTCGTCTTACGCATGGCAGAAGACATGGCTGTGCCCTTTCGTCGGGGCCCACGAGAAGAGGAATGAGAGAAGAACGTAACGTTAGGTATTCATTCACAAACGGAACGCGATGGTCCAGCGGTGGCGAAGCGCAACCGGGCGATCTTGGTCAGCCACGTCACGCCGGGTCGTCTCGCCTGCTCAGCGTGGGTGTCGAGGAGGAGTGGCTGCCGAGATCGAGAACGTTCATGACCCGAACGGGGAGGGCAGGTGTGGCTGCGCTGCGAGCCGGACTGCGAGGCCGCCTGCTGGTGGGGCGACGGGAGTCGGCGCACGGCCGTTCCTGTCGAACGAATGGGCGACCATCGCAGACGTGCGCAGCAGCCGACACGGCTGCGCAGCTCGAACCGGCCAGAATTCCGCCTGCGTCGGGGTCACCCGAAACGTCTCAATCCTGCGCGTCGGACGAGGAGAGGCCGGGAACCTCAGCAAAGCCACCGGTGGATCGCCACGACGTGAACGGTGGCCTCGAACCGAACCGAGAGCTTGTCATGGCGAGTGGCGACCGCCCGATGCTGCTTCAGACGGCCGATCCCGCACTCGACCGCGTGCCGGGCCTTGCAGTCCTGCCATTCGACGGTAGGCGGGTAAGGCGGGTAGGCGGGTAGGCGGGTAGGCGGGCGGCCACCCGTACGGCCACGACCCTTGCGGTTGCGTGCCTGGCCGGCCGGCTCGGGAATCGTGCACCTGATCCCACGTCTGCACAGGTAAGCGCGGTTCGCGCGAGAGGATTACGCCCTGTCTCCCCGCACCCGCAGCGGGCGAGTCCGTGGCCGGCCAGCACCCGGCCTGGGAACCCGGATCGCTTTCAGGACCGGCTCGAACTGAGGACCGGCGCCCCGCCGGCCTGCCGTGACCAGCAGCGACAACGGTTTCTGTCCCTGCTCGCACGCCAGATGGATCTTCGTGGTGAACCCGCCCGGGACCTGCCCGGTCCGTGGTCGTCCGGCTGATGCCCGACTCCGCCGGGCGGCTCCTTCTGCTCGGCGCCGTTCCGGCGGGCACCAGCTGCGTGCTGGTGGGCATGGCAGACCGTGGAGTCGATGTTGATCTCCCAGGTGATCAGCCCGGCCGCTTCGGCCCGGTCCCCACGCCCCACAAGGCCGATCATCCCGGTGCAGGACGACAGTCAGAAGACCCACCCAAAAAACACGGCCTAGCCGCGTCGTTCCCGGACCCGCCCCCGCTCGTCGGCGCGTGGTGCGTCGGAGCGGTTGATCCTCGTGGGCCGTGCGCCCGACGGGATCGGGACATCCTCGTCACCCGGGACGGGACCGGCGACTGCGTCACTCTCAGGGGGTAGACCCACGGTTCAATGCTCTGGCGACATCATTGAACCGTGGGCCGATGCCGCGCGGCCGAGGTGCATGACAGCGTCTCCCTGTGCCTACGGACTGTCCGAAACGGCACGGTTGACGATCCGTCACCACGGGAGGGGCCCATGACCATCACGCCGTTCATCAGCCGGAAGGGCATCACACGCCGCAGCATGCTGGGAGCCGCGCTGGCCGTCGGCGCCGCCGTGCCGTTCGCCGCCGCTGCCGGCCCCGCGTGGGCCGGCCAGGCCACGGCCGCCCCCGACGCGACACGGCTCACGCTGCCCGTGCCGACCGGACCGCATCCGGTGGGCGCGGTCCGGCTGCACCTCGTCGACCGGTCACGTCCGGACACCATCGCGGGCCCCGGGCACTTCCGCGAGCTGATGGCCACCGTCTGGTACCCCGCCCGGAACGTCGAGCGGTACCCGGTGGCGCCCTGGATGCCGGACGGCGCATTCGAGGCGTTTCTCGCCGACGCGGGGTTGAGCGAGCTGGCCCACCTGGGGCCGCTCACCGCCGCCCACGTGGACGCTCCGGTCCGGCGGTCGGGCCGACGGCTGCCCGTCGTCGTGTTCTCGCACGGCGCGCACAGCCACCAGGGCGACCACACCGTCATGGTCCAGGAGCTCGCAAGCCACGGGTACGCGGCTGTGACGGTGGCTCACCAGTACGACACGTACACCGAGTTCCCCGACGGCCGCGTCGCCGTCCCGCTGCGCGACACGCGGGCCCCGACACTGCCCGGGGACTTCGCCGCCGACGTGCGCTTCGTCCTCGACTGCGTCGAGCAGCTCGCCGCCGGGTGCAATCCCGACATCGACCGAAGGAGACTGCCGGCCGGGCTCCTCGGTTCCCTCGACCCGCGGCGTATCGGTGCGTTCGGCTGGTCGAAGGGCGGGACGGCCACCGCCTGCGCCACGATCGCGGACCAGCGCATCCGGGCCGGGCTGAGCCTCGACGCTCCGATGCAGATGAACCCGCCCCTGGCCGGAGACCTGGACCGGCCGTTCATGATGATGACCGCCGAGTTCACCCGGGCCGCGACTCCCGAGGCCGCCGCCTTCTGGTCGCTTCTGCGGAGCCGGCGGCTGAACGTCCAGGCCCAGGGCGCCGTCCACATCTCGTACGGTGACAACGAGGCACTGTTCCCGCAGGTGGCGAAGGTGTTGGGATGGAGCGGGCAGCAACTCCAGGACGTGATCGGCACCCTTGATCCCGACCAGGCGGTGAGAATCCAGCAGGCGTACCCTCTCGCCTTCTTCGACGAGCACCTCCGCCACCGTCGGGGACACCTGCTCGACGGGCCGTCCTCCGCCTTCCCGGCAGTGACCTTCCTCCCCTGAGCTCCCGGCCACGGGCCGGCGGTGTGCATGGGGTCCTGGCACCGGGGCACACGGACGCTGAGCGAAGGAGCCAAGGGACGCGCTCACGCCGCATGATCCACGGTCCCGCCCCGGCACCCGGGGTCGGGGTGTCCTGACATGCCCCGAGGCACGCGGCGTGCCCGACGCGCGAGACCGCTCTCCGCGCCGGGCGCTCGTGCCCCGGAGAGGCGCCTACCAGGGCGTGGGTCCGCCCCTGCTCCAGACTCCTGAGGAGGATCTTCATGGATGAGCGAAGCGGCGTTTCCACGCCGAAGGGCGAGTTGGAGGAGCACGGTGAGCAGGAAGGGCGCGGAGAACAGGAGGGGCGCCGAGAGCAGGAGTGGCGCGGTGAGCAGGAGGGGCGCGGTGCGCCGGAGAAGCGCGGTGAGCAGGAGGAGCACGGCAAGCAGGACGATCACGGTGAGCAGGACGAGCACGGTGAGCAGCGCGTGGTGCAGGGCGTTGGGAAGAACGGGGATCCTGCCTCCCGAGCGGACGGGCGGGGCGAGACCGCGGAGGAACGCGCGGACCGACGCTGGCAGGAGCTCCTCCAGGAGATACGCGTCGCCCAGACCGGTGTCCAGATTCTCCTCGGCTTCCTCCTGACGGTGGTCTTCACTCCGCTCTTCCACGATCTGGAGCAGACCGACAAGACGATCTACCTCGTCACCGTCGTGCTCGGCTCGCTTGCGACGGGTGCGTTGATCGGTCCTGTCTCGATCCACCGGATCGTGTCCGGGCGGCGGGTCAAGCCCGAGGCCGTCGCCTGGGCCTCCCGGCTCACCTTCACCGGCATCCTGCTTCTTCTCGCCACGCTGACGGCCGCGCTGTTCCTCGTCCTGAGGGTGGCTACGCACGATCCGTACGTGCCCTGGCTGGTCTCCGGCGTCCTCGTCTGGTACCTGCTCTGCTGGTTCGCCCTGCCCCTGTGGGTCCGCACGCATGACACGAGCGCAACCTGACCCCACGCCCGTACGAGCCGAGGCCGGCTTCCCGCGCCTTGAGTACGGCCGAGGCCCCGTCGCCTGCACCGACCGGTGCCGGCGGCGGGGCGTGACCCGCTTACGGCCTGCTCATACGTAGGTGACCGTCACCCGCTCGAAGCCGAGGCCGAGCAGGAGTTTCTGAAGCATCTCGGTCGTGTTCCGCTCCGCCCGGGACGTCAGGCCGGACTCGCGGGCGGCGTCGCCGATCCGCTGGGCTGCGAGGACGTTGACCGCCTGCTCGCTCGCGGGGTTGTCCGAGAAGAGATCGCCCAGCCGGTCCAGGAGACCGCGCTGCTTGGACACGGCGTACGAGCGCTCGGGATCGAGCGCGGGAGCGGCCAGCTCGGCGTGCGGCAGGCGCAGGGTGGCCTCGGTCCGGTCCGCGTCGACGGTCACGGCGTCGTTCCCGAGGCGGCCCAGCTCGACGTAGGCGCCGACGCTGCCGTTCGCCACGTAGAGGGTGCGGGTTCCGCGGATCGCGTCCGGCAGGAACTTCGCGTCGCGCTCCAGGTCGACCACGACCTGGTACGTCCCTGCCGCGCCCTCGTACCGGCTCAGGTCCTGGACGGACTGCAGGACGGCGGGTCCCGAGCGGTCCTTCACCTCCGTCCCGAAGATGTCCAGACCGGGGAGCCTGAGGAACTGGCCGATCAGCATGAGGGCGACGGCGAGCACGAGCAGAGCGCCGGTGACGAGACGCCACCTCCCTCCGGATCGCCTCCGGGTCCGGTGGGGCGGCGAGGGTCTGTTCTCGGTGTCTTCTCCCATAGTCGCCGGGTGCCCGCGTCGACGCCTCCCATGCCCAACTCGGCTCATGATGCGACGGGTTGACGTCTCTGAGGAAGGTGTGTCAGGCGGGCGGACTCCCTTGAACCGCATGGCATGCCGCCGCCGCGTCGGGGGTACGCGGGGTCTGTTCGCACGCGGTGGTTCGGAGGAGGGCGAGGGGCATGATCGATTGGCGAGCGTCGTGGAGACGGGTCGGGCCGACGGGAGGCAGGGCGGCGGCATCCGTCGGGACGAAGTCGGCCGGGGCCGGGCGGGGCGGGAGAACCGGGGGCGGTGCCGAGCCGGCCGCGACAGGAGGGGGAGGTGCCTCGACCGTCGGTACGAGGGCGGGTGGGGCGGGATCGGCGAAGGGGACGGGCTCGGGGCCGGGGACCCGAGCGGCCAAGGCGAAGGCCAAGGCGAAGGCGAAGGCAGAGGCAGCAGCGGCGGGTGAGGCAGAGGCAGAGGCAGAGGCGAAGGGAGCGGCGGCGGCAGACACAGAGGCGAAGGCAGCGGCCCCGGTCCGGCGAGGTCCGGGGCGGTTCGTGCGGGTGTTGGTCACCCTGACGGCCCTCGCGGGCATGGTGGCGTTCGCCGTGGTCCTGGCCAGACTCACCCTGGAGGCCTCGCCGGCCTCCGTACCCCTCACCCACAGCAACCTGACACCGGGCCGGTCGATCGAGAACTACCTCAACCAGCCGGGCTTCGTGGACACCGTCAAGCAGCTCGGAGGGAACGTTGCCCTCGGTGTCCCCTTCGGGATCCTGCTGCCGCTCCTGTCCCTCAAGGCACGTGGATTCCTGCGGGTCGCGCTCATCACCGCGGTCACGATGCTGCTCGTGGAACTGGTGCAGGGCGCACTCGTCACGGGACGCGCCTTCGATGTCGACGACGTCCTCCTCAACACGACGGGAGCGCTCATCGGCTACGTGCTCCTCGGCCGGCGGCTGGGGCGCATCGTCCGCCCGCGCACCCGACCCCGCTGGTGGCAGCGGCGCCTGGGCGACTCGACTCGCTGACGTCGGGGCGGGGACGCGGACCCGGAGCGCCTTGGCGAGGCTCCTGCCCACCGGGCGAGCCG
Source organism: Streptomyces sp. NPDC056480 (assembly GCF_042795405.1). NCBI lineage: Bacteria > Bacillati > Actinomycetota > Actinomycetes > Kitasatosporales > Streptomycetaceae > Streptomyces > Streptomyces sp. NPDC056480. The sequence continues at coordinate 137,869 of NZ_JBHTSA010000004.1, forward strand.
GTAGGTGTCGTCGTCCTGCACGAGCGGCCGTGCCTCGGTCGGTTCGGCGAGGTGGATCCTGAGAACACTGGAGGTCGCCGCGGCACGCGGTGTTCCTCGACGCCATCGACGATCTGCACGACACCGCCCGCCTCTCGCACCGCACCCGGGGCGCCTGCACGCCTCGTGCGAGCACGCCCAACTCCTCCAATTCCTCGTACTGGCAGGCCGCCACGGGACCCATCAGCCCTGCGCCTCGCCCCGACTCCCGTCCGACTCCCCCTCATGGAGTGCCCGCAACAGATGACGCAGGGCCGGGCCGGGCGGGCCCGGACGCGCAGCCAGGTACGTCGTGACGTCGAGCCCGGCGAGCGGGCGCAGCGCCACCCGGGGGACCGGTGGCAGCCCCCGGACCTCGTAGAAGACGGTCCACGACGCCGCCGGTGCCGTACCGATCGCGGTGAGCGTCGCCTGAAGGCCGGTGAAGGGCGGCCCGGGCGGCGGTACCGCCCCGGCCGCACGACACGCACCGGTGATCAGGTCGTGGAAGGGGGCGTTGTCCTCGCGAGGGGCGAGCCGCAGCGGCAGCGAGGTCAACTGGTCCAGTCGGAGCAGGGGTTCGGCCGCCAGGGGATGGTCCGCGGGTACGGCCACGTGGAGCGGGTCCCGCCACAGGGACAGCAGTTCAAGTCCGGGGGCCGACCCCACGGCCCGTACCAGCGCCGCGTCCAGCTCCCCCGAGCGCACCGCGGCCAGCCGGTCGGCCACGGGCAGGCTGCGCAGCCGCACCTGGAGCAGGGGAGCGTCGGAGGCAAGCCCGGCCAGGACTCGGTTGAGCCGCTCTTCAGGGCCGTGGACGATGCCCAGACGCAGGATGCCGTCGTCGCCCGCCGCGATGTCGGCGGCCACGCGCGCCGTACGGTCGGCGGCGGCAAGCACGGCACGCGCCTCCGGCAGCATCCGTTCGCCCGCCGCGGAGAGCCGCACGCGCCGGGTCGTGCGATCGAAGAGCACCACGCCCCAAGCCCGCTCCAGCCGGGCGATCTGCTGACTCACCGCCGACGGCACGATGCTGAGCCGCTCGGCGGCCCGGCCGAATCCGCCCTCCTCCGCGACGGCCACGAAGTAGCGCAGCTGCCTCAGTTCCATGCCCACCTCACCCCTCACCCCTCACCTCTCACCCCTCACCCCTCACCCCTCACCCCTCACCCCTCACCCCTCACCCCTCACCCCTCACCCTCATTCCACATCCCTCGCCCTTCCCCGATGATTCGTCACGAACAGTGAATTCTCTCTTCGTCAACTGCCGGTGGTACACGGCTGCTTCCCGGGCTCGAATGGGATCCACAGGGACGACCGGGAGACGAGGAGAGACGCACATGGGCGAGAACCGAGAGGTGCTGATCGTGCACGGGGAACAGGCCGAGCGGATCCCCCTTCCCCACGGCGGAGGCTTCGTCCTGCTGGCGGACGGGCGGGACACCGGTGGCGCCCTGGGGGCGAACCGCCTCACCCTCGGCCGGGGCGCCACCGGCGCCCGCCCCCACTACCACGCGCGGTCGACCGAGCTGTTCCACGTGCTGGAGGGAGTCATGTGGTTCGACGTGGACGGCCGTACGACGACGGTCGCCGCAGGCGGTCTCGTCTCGATCCCGCCCGGGGTGCCGCACGCCTTCGGCGCGGTCCCCGACTCGCCCGCGGAACTGCTTTCCGTTCTGACCCCCGGCGTCGACCGCTTCGAGTACTTCCGGACTCTGGGGCGCATTCAGCACGGCCAGGAGCCCTTCGACTCCCTTCTGAAACACCAGGAACGCTACGACGTCCATTTCCTGCCTGTCGGAGTTCCCGCCCGTCTCCGGGCAGACGGACGGGATGACGCATGACGCATGACGCATGACGCATGACGGGTGACGGGTGTGACGGGTGAGCGTGTCGTGTCGAGGTGACGAAGGCCGGCAGCGCGGGCCGGGGCCGGCCGGCGCACCCCGCAGACGCCCTCCACCGCCCCTCATCCGCGGTGTGCCGACGCTCCCGGGGCCGTGGGGTGCCACTCGGCCAACAGGATCGTGGCGTCGTCACGCAGCTTGTGGTCCTGGTGGTGCCGCAGGCGTTGCACCAGGCGTCGCAGGGCCTCGGGAGCCGGGTCGCCGGCGGCGGTGGCACGGATGACCGTGTCGGCCAGCCGCTGTTCGCCGAAGAGGTCACCGTCGCGGGAGCGTGCTTCGGTGACGCCGTCGCTGTACATGAGGATCCGGTCGCCGGGTTGGAGGCGCTGCCGCTGCTCGGTGGGGGGCGCCTCGACGAGGAAGCCCCAGCCGAGCGGTAGATCCGGTTCGCGTTCCAGCGCGTTGCGCACGACTCTGCCGGCGCGGATCAGCAGCGGCGCGGGGTGCCCGCAATTGATCCACGTGAGCACCCCGCCGGCGGTGTCCAGATGGGCGACGAAGGCCGTCATCAGCCGGTCGGTGAACCAGGTGGCCAGGATTCGGTCGATGGAGGTGACGATGTCGGTCAGGGAGCCCCCGGAGCGGCGCGTCGCGCGGCAGGCGGCGAGCCCGGCGGCGCTGGCCCCGCCGGAGGCGAGGTCGTGGCCCATGGAATCGATGACGATCAGGTGCAGTCCGTTGTCGTCCAGGGAGTGGTCGAAGGTGTCACCGCCGATGTCGTACGCGGGCTCCAGCACCGCCGATGAGGTCGCCTCCGCCGTGCCGATCGTCCGCGGCGGCAGGAACGCCCAGAGGAGCTCGGCCTGCACCGTCATCGCCCGCCACCGCTCGGATTCGACCAGCAGATCACTGTGGGACGACTTCGACACCAGGAGAAGGGCGGCCATGCCCGCCAGGGCCTCGCAGTGCCTGAGCAGGGCGGCGTCCAGGGAAGGCGCGGTGACCTTCAGTACGCCGAGACGCTCGGCTCCGTCGATCATCGGAACCCAGGCGGTGGCGCCGTCGCGCGACCGCTGCACCGCCTGTGTCCGGTACGCCAGACCGGCCAGCGACGAGTCGATGTCCAGCGTCTGCTGATCCGCCGCCACGGGCAGCGGCAGGGCGATGAGGCGGATCTGCTGCAGGTCGGCCACATACATGGCGCTGCCCGTCAGCCCCAGGCTCCTGCCCGCGTCGTGCACCACGGACGCGAGCTCGCGGCCGGACAGCAGATGGGAGCGGGCCAGCAGATCGGCAAGAACACCCTCGAAGGCCGCCACGCGATCTCCCTACGCCTCTGGGACCTGCCTGGGGTGTCTTCAGGCTAGGCAGACGCCCGTCGTGATCGCATCCGCCTCGAAATGACGTCGTTCTGGGTGGATGGTCCGGGGAGGCGGGGAGGCGGGGCGGCGGGGTGGTCGCCGGGCGGCCTTCACGACCGCTGATTGCCGTGTGCGGGTGTGCGGGTGTGCGGGTGTGCGGGTGTGTGGGTCTGCGCATGCGCGCGATGCGCGCCGTGCCCGCTGTGCGCGCCGTGGCGATCGTCGCCGCGCCGCGCCGCGCCGCTTCGTGTACGCGGTCGAGCTCGGGTACGGGGCCGTGCCGACCGCAGGGCCGTGCCGACCGCGCGCTGACCTCGCGAGACCGCGCGCCGCGCCGGACGGTGGCAGGCATGGGATGCCGTACGAGGGGTAATGGCTCCGTCGTGCGAGGAGGTGTTCCATGCCTGTCAGCAGAGGGCACACACCGGATTCCCCGACCGCCCTCGGCCGACCGTCCAGGTGGTGGGCGCGGGTTGCCGAGAGCAGTCTGGGAGGTATCCACAGCAGCAGAAGTCCCGCCACGCGTTCCGACGACGGAGGGCGCTCCCGATGATTCAGCCGGCCGACATCCGTGAGTGGCGGACCCGGGACGTGGTCGATGCCGACGGCCACAAGATCGGCACTCTCGAGGCGATCTACGTGGACACGAGTACGGACGAGCCCGCCATGGCGACCGTGGAGGTGGGGCTGCCGACCCGACACCGCCTGGTCTTCGTCCCGCTCGACGGCGCCGTCGTGGGACCCGGATACGTCCGGGTCGCCTACGGGAAGGCGCTCGTGAAGGACAGTCCCGCGATGGGCACGGACGATGTCCTGCCCGCGGAGGAGGAGCCCGCGGTGTTCCACCACTACGGTCTGGCCTACGAGCCGGGCGCCAACGGCGAGCGCCAGCTCGCACGGCGCTGACGCGCCCCTGAGGACAGTTTTCCGACGCGATGGGTACTTCTGCCGACCCTGGGCCGACCCGGCGAAGCATGTGGAAGGCGTCCGGAAGCGAAGCATGTGGAAGGCGTCCGGAAGGTGCTCGGAAGGCGTTCCGAAGGTGCTTTCAGCCCGGTCGATAGCCTGCACTCCATGATGCGTATGTGGGCTCTGCCGATACTGCTCGTGGTCTGCGGCTCGGCTGTCGCGACCGGACTCATCCGCAAGGAGCGCCCCGGCGAGGCAGTGGCCCTTCTCGGGTTGTTCCTGCTGCTCGCCGTGATGAACTCCCCTCTGATCTTTCCGAAGTCGATCGGCGCTCTGGAGGCGCAGCGCCGCAGCGCGGAGGACGGCCGGCCGATCGTCTTCTGGAGGCCGGGCTGCGTGTTCTGCCTGCGCCTGCGCATGCGGCTGGGGCGCAGCGCCCGGCGGATGTACTGGGTGGACATCTGGCGTGATCCGGCGGGTGCGGCGGTGGTGAGGGAGGCCAACGACGGCAATGAGACCGTGCCGACCGTCGTCGTGGCGGGCCGGCCCCACGTGAACCCGGATCCCGCTTGGGTACGGGAGTTGGTCCGCCGTTCCGCGTGACGGGACGAGACGCCGTCCACCGCGCCGGGGACGGGGGATCCCCAGGCGCGTACGACCAACTCACCCGCCGGCGATGGCGATCTTGCGTACGTTCTCGGGACTCCCGCAATCGGAGGCCAGCTGCTTCGCGCGCTCCTCCTGGAACGCGACGGCCAACTCGGCCCGGCGTTCGGCGGGAACGTTCTCCCTGGCACCGTTGAGGATCGTCCGCTCCTCCTCGTCGACGTGGTGGGAGACGGCCTCCACCAGCTCTTCCAGCCGCTCGTCCCACTTCTCGGAGCCCACGTCCTCGACCTCGAGCAGGGCCAGGAGCGCCTTGTTGCCCTCGGCGTGCTCCTCCGTCCCGTGCTCCACCTCCTGGTTGTCGACGCCCCTGAACCGCTTGAGCGCGCCGTAGACCTCGGCCTCCTCGGCCTCGCCGTGTGCGATGAGCAGGGCCGAGAACTCCTTCAACGCCTCCGCGCGGTCGGCCTCGACGCTCCGCATCCGGCGGAAGAGGTCCTCCATGGCGCGGTGGTCCTCGAGAATCACCGCGACGACGTCCTGGTCCAGCTTGCTGTCGGTGCTCACGTTCTCCTCCTTGCTCGACCGTGCGTACGGGCTTGTCCGACTGCGTGTACGGGCCGCCGGTCGGGTCCGACGAGGTCCCGTGCACCTCCTGCCGGTCCCCGACGCATCAGGGCTCTTGACAGTCCCGAACGCGCCAGGACACGGCTGCCCGTACGACGCGGTTGCCCGCACGACGCGGTTGCCCGCACGACGCGTCCCGAAACGGTGGCCGTGAGTCGCCGGCGGGTGGGAATGGAGGGCCCGGTGCCGGGTAGGCGCGTGCCGAGTGAGGAGTCGCGATGAATGTCCTGACCATGGGCGTCGAGGAAGAGTTCATGCTGGTGGACCGCGTCACGCGCGCGCCCGTGAACCGCGCGCCACAGGTGATCGACCGGGCCTCCGGCGACCTCGGCGAGCAGCTGCAGAGCGAGTTGTTCAACGCGCAGATCGAGACCCGCACCCGGGCCACCTCCCGCCGGGCGGCCCTGCGCGACGAACTCACATGGATGCGCGGAGCCGTTGCCGCGGCCGCCCGGAGCGAGCACTGTCTGCCGGTCGCAAGCGGCACCCCTGTGCTCCCCCCGGAGGAGCAGCTGACGGTCACGGACACCGAGCGCTATCGACTGATGGCACGGCGGTACGCGCCGCTGGTCACGCGCGACGACGGAACGACGCGCGACGAAGGGCTCGTCTGCGGATGCCACGTCCACATCGGGAGGTTCGACCGCGAACGGGCCCTCGCCCTCGCGCAGCACATGAGGCCGTGGCTGCCGGTCCTCCAGGCCCTGGCCGGGAACTCCCCCTTCACACAGCGCCGTGACACGGGCTACGAGAGCTGGCGCGCCGTCGAACACGCGCGCTGGCCGACCGTCGGTCCCACCCCCGATCTCGACGAGCCCCAGTACGTCGCCCATGTCGCGCGGCTCGTCGAGGACGGAACGCTCCTCGACAACCGCATGGTGTACTGGCACGCACGGCCTTCGGAGCACGTTCCGACCCTGGAGGTGCGGGTCGCCGACGCCAACGCGGACCTCGACACGGTGGTGTTGCTCGCGGTCCTGGTCCGGGGGCTCGCCAGCACCTTGTTGTCCCGCGTCGCCGCCCGTGCGCCCGCGCAGCGCATGCCCGGCCCGGACCTGTTGCAGGCGCACCGGCTCGCCGCCGCCCAGGGCCTCAGAGGGTTCGGTCTGGATCCTGTCGACGGCCGGGAACGGCCCGCGGTGACCCTGGTGGACGCACTGATCGACTTCGCCCGTCCGGCCCTGGACCTGACCGGTGACACGGACTGGGTCCATGCGCAGTGGGATCGGATCCGTACGGACGGCGGCGGAGCGGCCAGGCAACGGGCCGTGCTCCGTCGCAGCGGGCAATTCACCGCGGTGGTCGACGACTTGGCAGCCGCCACGGCGCGGGGCTGAACAGATTGACGGGCACCGGGGGACGGCTTGCGGCCGCGTGACGCACGTGACCCTGTACGGCGAGGTCGGCTCCCACCGCGTCGGTCGAGGCCTCGTCGGCGATGGCGTGCCGGGTCAGGTCACCCGCGAGCAGGAGGAGGGCCGCGCACTCCGGCAGCGCGCGAAGACGGGGCGCAGCAGTCCGGCGGCAGGCCCTGGGCCCGGGGCTGTGCCGTACGGTGCCGTTGTCGGGTACGAGGCTGGGACACGCGGGTACCCCGTGCGCCGGGAGGGATGCGCGGGTCAGGAGACCGCGAGAGCCGTCACGGCACGTGACTCGTGGTGAACCGGTCGCGACCGGCCCGGCCCTCGAAGCGATCCGTCATGATCAGGAGCACCCCATGACCCGGTTCACGACGGCGGATGCGAAGGGACGGTTCCGCGACCGGCGGGAATCGGCGGAAGTCGTGCCGCGAACCGCGTTTGCTCCGGCTGAGCCGGGCAGACGGACACCATGAGTGCCAGCGAATCGAGCAAGGAAGACCAGTCCCGTCACGGTGGCTCGCATGCCTCCAGGCCGAAGGCGGCCGACGCCGAGGCGACGGTATCCGGAACTCTCACCGCGCTCCCCGCACCGATGGCCGAGAAGACGCTGGCCGCCGTACGGGCCGTGCAGGGCACCGTCGGCCGGGGCGGCTGGATCTGGAGCGACCCACGCACCCGCAAGACGCTCGCAGGCGGCGCCGCCGCGGGTACGGCGGCCGCCCTCACCGGGGCGTACGCCCTCGGGCTGAGGGCGGGACGTCGTCGCCACGGTCTCCTGTCCCGGCTCACCGGGGGCTCGGGGCCGATCCGACGGTGGGTCCACCGGTAGGACAAGGCCTGGCAGCCCCTGCCCCGGACGGACCCCACGGCATCGAAGGACGGCGGCGGCCCGGATGTCGACGGGTGGCGACCAGCTGCGACGGGTTGCGACGGGTTGCGACGAGTGGCGACGAGTGGCGACCCGTTCAAGCCGCCTCGTACCGGTGGGGGCGGCTGCCCCGCCACGTGACCCAGGCGGGGTCGTCGAGCAGGTCCTCCGCTTCGGGGAGGCCGGCGCGGCGGAGGAACTCGACGACGTCCTCGTCGCGGTGGGCCAGACCGAGGATCTCGCCCCGCACGGTGACCCGCCGGCCTCCGGTCGGGGACGGCGGGTGGACGACGATCGGTGCGGTGCCCATACCTCCAGGGTGCCTCCGGCCGGTCGAGAACGCCGAGCGGGCCCGGGGGCGGCTGAGAAGTGGCTAGTCGTCCAGGGAGGGCGCCGGACGACGGCGTGGAATGGGTGGAGCGGGTGGAGCGGGTGGAGCGGGTGGAATGGGTGGAGCGGGTGGAGCGGGTGCAACGCCACGGTCACGCCGGCCGTAGATGCCGTCGCGAGCGGGGGCCTCTCGATGGTCCCGCCGGGACGGATCGCGCAGTACCGGGGCCGGCGAACTCGCACCCGGGCAGGTTGCGGGGTCGAGGAGCATCGGCCTGCGCCGGCCGGTGAGAGGCCCGCTCCGGGTGCGAGGAGCCCCGCACCCGGAGCCGCTAGCGGAACGTTCCTGTGCGGCTGCCCCGGTCGGCCTCCGTGTGCGCGTCGTGGCTCACCCGGGCTGGCCGGGGAAGGGCACGGGGCCCCCGCCGGCGCCCAGGCGCTCGAACTGCTGTTGCACGTTGACGGAGAAGGCGTGCGGGTCGGAGACCGCCGAGGCGTTCATCGCGACCGTCAGGATGCCGCTGATCGGCGCCCCGGGGGACGTTCTGACAGGAGTGCACTGGAAGTCGAACTCCTGGTAGCCGACGCGGTCGGCGGTCGGAAGGGAAGCGCGGTGCGTGACCGGCTGCCCGCTGTGGAACGCGGTGTCCATGGCGTCGAAGACGCCGGCACTCCGCAGACCGGGCAGTTCCGACGGACCGGGCAGGTACTGACGGCCCATGCCGAAGACGACCGCCTGGCGGCCGTTGGCGTAGCGCATCAGATGGCGGGGGCCTTCGGTCAGCATGATGGGGAAGGGGGCCCCGTCGAAGACGGCGAACAGCTCCTGCTGCTGCGCGAGGAGACTGTCCCGGAGCTTGAACTCCGACACGAGCGTCTGGGCGAGGTCGTGCATCAGCTCCTTGGTCTGCGGGTCCCAGGTGCGGGGGGACGTGTCGGCCACGCACAAGGTGCCGAGAATCATGCCGTTGGCGTCGCGCAGCGGAGTGCCGAGGTAGGAACGCACACCCATGTCGTTGACCAACGGGTTGCCGGCGAAGCGCGGATAGTCGAGCACGTCGTCGAGAGCCAGCTGAGCTCCCTGCGCGACGACGTGAGGGCAGAAGCCGTAGTCGCCAGGGGCCTCCCGGGCAACGGAGTTGCTCAGGTCGAACGTGATGCCGGCGTCGGCACTCGTCGGCTCATCGGGGGAGGCGTCAGGAGCCCGGGGTACGTACATGCCCCGGAACATCTGCGTCTGATCGTTGATGAAGTTGACCATGGCCAGAGGTGCTCCGGTCACGGTCGCCGCCACCTTGGCCACTCGGTCGAAGGTGGCTTCCGCGTCTGCCGAGTTGAGGCCAAGGGCCTGCAGGCGCTGCCGCCGGGCCTCGCCGCTTGTCTGGGGATCCATGAGATCACATGAAATCAGATCCCAGAAGCTGGTGGCCCGTCACCTACCCAGTTTTTGAGCCTGGTTGGGAGTCCTGAGGCCGTGAATCGCTGTCGAGGCAGCCACTGTCGGTCGATTTAACGCCTTTAAGGACGAAAACTAGCAGTATATCGGAAGGAAGTCGATGTTTCAACGGGTAGCGATCAATTCACGCCAACTGATCGTCGGAAGGCGAGGAATGGCGGCAAGGCATATGACAATCATGCGGGGTTGATCTAGGACGCGGGAGCGCGTGAGTCGAGGAGACGGGCATGTGGGCGCAGTGACCCGGGGGCAACCGGCCTGGTGGAGGCAGCCGGCCGACCCTGGTGGGGGCATCCTCGAGGTGCCTGCAAGAGACGGAGCCCTGCCCGGGCTTCACCTGCCACCCGTGAACGTCGCTCTGGCGAAGTGCGGGTCGGTCCCCGGACTGGCCCACTCCCAGAACCACAGGCCAACGCCTACTGTACTGCCCAGGCGCGGTCCGTTGAATTGAAGCTGCTCCGCACTGTACGTGCTGCGGTGAGGCATTGAGGGAGTTTTCTGAATGAACGGAGCGAACGCGGATGCGCGCTCAGTTGCGGTGGTCGGAATGGCCTGCCGACTTCCGGGAGCCAGAGACATCGACGAATTCTGGCAGTTGTTGTGCAATCGGACGGATGCCACCGCGGACTCCTCACCCGATCGCTACGACGCCGACTTCCTGAACTCACCGAAGGCCGACCCCGGCGCCACGGGCAGCCGCCGCGCCGGATACGTGGACGGCCTGGCGGACTTCGACGCCGAGTTCTTCGGGATGTCCAGCAGTGACGCCGCTGAACTCGACCCCCAACAGCGTCTGTTGCTGATGACCGCCTGGGACGCCCTGGAGGAGGCCGGGCTGAGGCCCGATCGCCTGGCGGGAACCAGGACAGGTGTGTTCGTGGGAGCCACACGAGCGGACTTCGTCGAGCGCGCCTTCCGCCACGGCCCCCAGGCCATGACGGCCGTGCAGTACCTCAACTTCCGTTCGGTCATTCCCGCCCAGGTGTCGTACGCCTTCGACTTCCGCGGCCCGAGCATGCTCATAGACACGGCGTGCGCCTCGTCCCTGTACGCCGTGCACAGTGCCGTGCAGAGCCTGCGCGTGCGGGAGAGCTCCCTCGCCCTCGCCGCCGGAGTGAACCTGGTGCTTCGTCCCGACGAGGGCATCATGATGGGTCACGCCGGAACGCTGTCGCCGGACGGGCGCAGCCGGTTCGGCGACGCCCGGGCGGACGGTCACGCCCCGAGCGACGGGGTCGGAGTGGTGGTCCTCAAGCGCCTCGCGGACGCCATCGCCGACGGGGACCGGGTGCACGCGGTCATCGCCGGAAGCGCGGTGGGCACGGACGGCCGCACCACGGACCAGCTCCTGAACCCGTCGCTCACGGGGCAACTTGACGTACTGCGGTGGGCGTACGAGGACGCGGGTGTCGATCCGAGCGAGGTCGACTACGTGGAGGCCCACGGCACCGGCAGCCCCTTGCTCGACCCGCTGGAACTGCGGGCCCTCGGAGAGGTGTTGGGGGAGGGACGCCCGGACCACAGACCGCTTCTCGTGGGCTCGGCGAAGTCGAACATCGGCCACGCGGAGGCGGCCGGCGGCATGGCCGGCCTGATCAAGACCGTGCTGTGCCTGCGGAACGGGCAGATACCGGCCAGTCTCCACGTCGACGAGCCGACCCCCGACGTGGACTGGAAGCGGCTGCCGGTCCGGATCCCGGTCGACCTTCAGGCCCTCCCGTCATCGGACCGCCCGGCCCTCGCCGGCGTGTCGAGCCAGGGCGTGTCCGCCCTCAACGCCCATGTGGTGCTGCGCCAGGCGGACCGCCCCCTCGCCCCACCCCCGCCGGAACCCGCCCCGGACACTCCGTACGTCCTGGCCCTCTCCGCCCGTTCGCCCGAGGCCCTGCTCGACCTCGCCGCCGCCTACGTCACCTACCTCGGGGCAGGCGGTCGGGGCGCCGCGTACCCACTGCGCGACATCTGCTACAGCGCGACCGTCCGCCGCACCCACCACGTGCACCGGCTGGCGGTTGTCGGGGCCGGCCACGAGGAACTGGCGCTCGCCCTGGCCGCCGTGGGAGCACAGGGACACGGGCGCACCGGGATCCCCGCCCCCCTGGCCGCCGCCACCGAGAAGTACCTGGCCGGCGAAGAGGTGCATTGGGAGGCCCTGTTCGACGAACCCGGGACGGTCGTGCCGCTGCCCCGGTACCCGTGGCAGACCCGCAGGTACTGGCCCGGCGAGGACCGGGCCGCCGGTGCGGAGAGCGCCGCGGACTGGCTGCTGCGCGAGCACGCCCGCACCGACTTCGACGACGCCTCGCGCCTCTCCGACATAGGGATCGACTCCCTGGCCAGACTCCAGCTCATCGTGGAACTCAGCCAGCAGACGGGACTGGAGATCGACCCGGAGGAAGTGGGACGGCTCTGCACCGTGGGGGAGTTGCGTCTCTGGACCGACTCGCTCGAAGTCGGTGCCCGATGACCGACCCGCAGCACGTGTACGGCTGGTTCGCCCGATCCGTCGAACGGTACGGCGACGGGCGCGTCGCCCTCGAAGTGGGCGGGCAGTCCCTGACGTACAGCCGACTGGGCGCACTGGCCGAGAGTTACGCCTCTCGGATCCTCGCGAGCAAGGGATCGGGCCCGCGGCGCGTCGGGTTGCTGGCCGGCCGCACCGTCGGCGCCTACGTCGGCTATCTCGCCGCACTGCGGGCCGGCGCGACCGTCGTTCCCCTCAACCCCGAGCACCCGACGTCCCGCACCGAGGCCATCGTCGACGCGGCCGGCCTCGACCTCGTGCTCACCGACACCCCTGGGGCCGCCGTCCTGTTGGGCGTGACCGAGCTGCTGCTCGAGCACACGACCGCGCCGGGCCCGCCGTCGTCCTCTCCTTCGGACCTTCCCGCACCGGGACCCGACGACATCGCGTACATCATCTTCACCTCCGGATCGACCGGCAGCCCCAAGGGCGTTCCGGTCCTCCACCGGAACCTCTGCGCTTATCTCACCGCGATGGACGGCCGCTACGGGATCGGGGAGGACAGCCGGATGTCGGCGGCCTTCGACCTGACCTTCGACGGTTCCGTCCACGACCTCTTCGTCGCCTGGGCGGCCGGTGCGACTCTGGTCGTGCCGAGCGCGGCCCAACTGCTTTCGCCCGTGGCGACGGTCAACAGTCTGCGGCTGACGCACTGGTTCTCGGTGCCCTCGCTGATCTCCTTCGCCGAGCGCCTCGGCACGCTCAAGCCGAACAGCATGCCCACCCTCCGGTGGAGCGTCTTCGGCGGTGAGGCCCTCCCGCTCACCGCTGCCCGTGCCTGGCGGACGGCGGCGCCGCGGAGCGCGATCGAGGTGCTCTACGGGCCGACCGAGCTCACCATCTCCTGCACCGCCTACCGGCTCCCGGACGATCCCTCCGCGTGGCCCACCACGCCCAACGGCACGGCACCGATCGGGCACTGCCACCCGGGCCTGGAGCACCGCGTCCTGGACGAGGACGGGCTTCCCGCCGAGACCGGCGAGCTGTTGGTCCGTGGGGCGCAACGGTTCCCCGGCTACCTGGACCCGACGCACGACGCGGGCCGCTTCCACCCGCCCGCCCCGGGAGAAGGGGGCGACGCGGACCACCGAGGCGACGCGGAAAACCTGGCCGCCGTGGACGACCCGGCCGACGGCGACGCCGGGGCCGACCCTGACAAGGTGACCGTCGACCACTGGTACCGCACCGGAGACCGGGTCACCGTTCTGGACGGCGCTCTCGTGCACCTCGGCCGCACCGACCACCAGATCAAGTTGCGCGGCCACCGCATCGAACCGGGCGAGATCGAGGCCGTACTGCGTGATCTGGACGGCGTGCGCGAGGCGTACGTCCTCGCGGTGCCGGACGCCCAGGGTTCACCCGAACTCCACGCGGTGGTGACCGGCGGGGCGTGCGATCCGCAGAAGCTGTTCGCGGAGCTCACCGACAGGCTCCCGCCCTACATGCGGCCCCGCCGCATCTCGGTCCTCGAGAGCCTTCCGCTGAACGCCAACGGAAAGACCGACCACCGAGCGCTGCTGGCAGAGCTGTCCCTGACCCGCTGACCGACACCGCGCGGGCCGGCCTCCCGGGGGAGGGGCCGGCAACGGCGCGGTTCAACCCACCATCCCTATGAGGCAGCACCCACATGCTCGACGTCATCGTGGTCGGCGCGCGCGTCGCCGGCTCCGCCACCGCCCTCCAGCTCGCCCGGGCGGGCCACCGTGTCCTGGTCCTCGACCGCGCCACGTTTCCCTCAGACACCCTCTCCACGCACCTCATCCACCAACCGGGGGTGGCGGCTTTGGCCCGGTGGGGCCTGCTGGACGAGTTGAAGGCCACCGGCTGCCCCCCTCTGGAGCGCGTGGGCTACGAGGTCGCCGGCATCCGCCTTGAGGGCTGCGGGCGAGGCGTGGACGGACAACGGGCCGCCTACGCGCCCCGCCGCCACATCCTGGACCCGCTGCTGGCCGAGGCCGCGGCCGAGGCCGGCGCCGAGATTCGGCTGGGCTGCCGTGTGACGGGGCTGCTGCACGACACCACGGGCCGGGTCGTCGGAGTAGAAGGCACACACGGCGGGAAGGCCTTCCGCGAGCACGCGCGACTGGTCGTCGGTGCGGACGGCATGCGCTCCACCGTCGCCGCCCTCGCCGGTGCCCCGACCACCGTCGAGCACCCCCGGCTGACGTGTGCGTACTACTCGTACTGGCAGGACATGCCGGCCGACCTCGAGCTCTACGAGGCCCCCGACCGCTGGGTCGCCGCCGTCGCGACCCACCAGGCCACCCTGGTGCTGACCTACTTCCCCCAGTCCCGCTTCGAGGAGATCCGCGCCGACGCGGAGCACCACCACCTGCAGCAGGTACGGGAGACCGCTCCCGCCCTGTACGAAAGACTGCAGGGAGCCACCCAGGTGGAGCGCCTGCGCGGCACCGGCGACCAGCAGAACTACTTCCGGCAGGCGGCGGGCCCGGGATGGGCCCTGGTGGGCGACGCGGGACACCACAAGGACTCCATCACCGCGCGCGGCATCAGCGACGCCTTCCGGCAGGCGGAGATGCTGGCCCAGCACGTCGCCGGACGGCTCGACGGTGATCCGGCCATTCTCGACGAGGCCCTCGCGCAGTACGAGAAGGACAGGGACACCGCCCTGCTGCCCGGCTACGAGGCGACCCTGGCCGTGGGCCGTCTTGCCGAACAGCACCCTCAGCGACTGGCGTTGCTCCGCGCGATCCGTCAGGATCCCGAACTCACCTCCGTCTACTTCGACATGGTCGCCGGCACCGCCACGATCGGTGACCTCTACACACCGAAGTTGCTCGCGCTGCTGTGACCGGATTCGATCGGTGCCGTCGCTCATCAACTCGCTTGCCCCATGTGTCTGTTGACCGGGTGCGATGCCGGTGGGCGAGGCGTACCGGTAGTACGGACTCCTGATACGGTGCGCCTTGATCACTGCCGTGGTGCTCCTGCGTCAAGGCGCCACGCCGCAGCCGATCAGGACCGCTGAGCATCATCTTCACTGTCGTCAGCTCGCTGCGAGGATTCCATTCAGATGTCAGGCACTAGCGACCCGAAGGCGCGCCACCGGCTTGTCCCGCGCAGGTCTCTCCGCACGCAGCTGATCATGCCGATCGTCGCACCCGCCATCGCCCTCACCGGCCTCTGGGGCTACACGGCCGCCGGTCTTGCGGGCGAGCAGATCCAGCTCCAGGACGACGCGGAGCGCACCGCCACGACCGGCGGCAGGACTCTGAACGTGGTGTCCGGCCTGCAGCAGGAGCGGCGCCTCACGGCCCTGTGGCAGACGAGCCGCTCGGCCGCGGCGCGCAGCGCCCTGGACCAGGCCCGCGCGAAGACCGACGCCGCGGTCGTGGAGCTCCGGTCCTCCCTGTCCACCGTGGACGGCTCGCTCGGCGAGCCGGCGCGACGCCTTGCGACCTCCCTGGACACGCTGGCGGGCCGACGCGAGGCGATCGACGCCCGCACCATGTCCTCGGCCGACGCCTTCGGACACCTCACCGGTGTCATCCAGAGCGGTACCGACCTCATCGGCGCCGCGGTACGCAGCGAGGACGGGCCGCTCTCCCAGGGAGGCAACGCCACCGCCACCCTGGTCCGGCTCGTCGAGATGCTGTCGCGCGAGGACGCCCTGCTGTCCGCCGGCCTCCCTCAGGGCGGCATCTCCACCGCCGCACACCAGCGGTTCAGCCACTCCGTGGGCGCCCAGCGGGAGATACGGGCCTCGCTGGCGGTGGACGACCTGCCCGCCGACGCCCGCGCCCGATACACACAGATCGCCGCCGCCCCGCAGTCCTCCTCGATCGCCTCCATCGAGGACGCCGTCATCGCGGCGCCGTCGACCCAGCTGCCCTCCTCGACGAAGGCCTGGAGCGACGACGCCGCGACCCTCGTCACCGACCTGCAGAAGGCCGCCGCCGCCTCGCTGGACGAGCTGGCCGACGCGGCCTCCGACCGCGCCACGGGTCTGCTCATCGGCCTGATCGCCGGAACGACACTCACCGCGGCCCTCCTCACGGCCGGCGCGGTCCTGGGGCTCAGGGCCCGTCGGTCCACCCTGGACGCGGTGGCCGAACTCCAGCGCCGTACCGAGGAGATGGCCCGCCAGTGGCCCCAGGCACTGGCCAAGTCCGAGCGCGGGGAACCGCTCGCCCCCTTCCCGCAGACGCCGCCGCTCCTGGCCGCCGGGGAACTCCAGCTCCTCGGATCCGCGATCGAGTCACTCCGCCACACGGCCATCGACACCATCCTCAGCCAGTCCCGAGGGCACGCGGGCGCCGAGAAGGTGCTCGGCCAGCTGACGCGACGCACACAGACCCTGATCCACCGCCTCATCGCGCTCCTGGACGACCTGGAGCGCAAGCACGGCGACTCCGATCTCCTCAAAGACATCTTCAAGGTGGACCACCTCGCCACGCGTGTGCGGCGGCACGCCGAGAACCTGGTGATCCTCGGCGACACGCCGCCCAGCCGCCGGATGACCGAACCGGTGACCATCACCGACGTGATGCGCAGCGCCGTCGCCGAGACCGAGCACTACACCCGCGTCAAGGTCGAGAACCTTCCGGCGACGAAGCGGATAGCGCTGGCCGGCCGGGCCGTCGCCGACGTCACCCACCTGCTCGCCGAACTCGTCGAGAACGCCACCAACTTCTCCCCGCCCTACACCCAGGTCGTCGTCAGCGCGCTGCATGTCGCCGAAGGCGTGGCCCTGCACGTCGAGGACCACGGCCTCGGCATCCCGGCGGAGCAGCTCGCCCATGCCAACCACGTCCTGGCCCATCCGCAGAAGCCCGACATGGCCGCGCTCGGCGCCGACCCCCGCCTCGGGCACTTCGTGGTCGCCCGCCTGGCCCAGCGCCACCAGATCCGGGTCGAACTGCGCCCCTCGGTCTACGGCGGCACCCTCGCCATCGTGTTCCTGCCGGTCCACATGCTCGAGGAACTCGGCTCCCCGGTCATGGACCAGCTGAGGGCCGCAGCCCAGGTCTCCGTCAACGCGGTCAACGCCGGCACGGTCCCGCAGCCCGGGGTCGCCCCCTCCTTCGGGTCCGCGGCCTCCGCCCTTCCCGAGCCGACGCCGTACATACAGCCGTTGGACGGGCCGCCCGGCCTCGTCGGCGTGCCCGGCGGCCGCGACGAGCACGACCTCGTCGCCGACGCCCGGGACATCGGCGCAGCCCCCGCCGCGCCTCCGCGCGAGACGCACAGCCGCGTCCCGGACTACAGCGGATTCCCCACGTACGGTGGTGCCGGACTCGTCTCGCCGCACCAGGCGGACAGCACCGAGTCCGTCGACGCGCACCAGCGCCCGGCGAGCCCCGAGCCTCCCCGAGCCGCCCCCGTCGCCCGCCGGGCGCCCGCCGTCCGCCCCGTCGTCGACGCCCCCGTCCCGCCGATGCCCACCGGCCGCCCCACGGCCGACGTACCCGTCCCGCCGACGCCCACCGGCCGTCCCATGGCCGACACACCGGTCCGGTCGACGCCCACCGCTGCCGAGAGCCCGTACGGAACGCCGGGCGGCGACCGGCAGAACCTCGGGCAACCCACCACGCTGCCCCAGCGCACCCGCGGGTCCAGTCTTGCCGTACAGCTGCGCCGTGAGGCGGCGGAGGCCGGCACCCGTCTCGACAACGAGGGCGGAGGCCCGCCGTCGCCCGAGGCGTCGGCCCGCATCATCGCCGCCATCCGGCGCGGGATGGACCAGGCCACCGGAACCCACAGCGCACCACGTCACGACGGTGGACGGGCGAACTGACCATGGGACCCAACGAACTGCGAAGGAATGCAATGACTGAAGTGGCCACCAGCAGGCAGCTGGACTGGGTCCTCGACGATCTCGTGGGCCGTATCCCGGAGATACGCTGCGCCATCGTGCTGTCAGGAGACGGTCTCCTCATAGGGAAGTCGCACGACCTGGGCCGGGACGACGCCGAGCGCCTTTCGGCCCTGGCGTCCGGCATGCACAGCCTCGCCCGGGGAACGGCGCAGTACTTCCGCGGCGGCGCGGTCCAGCAGACCGTCATTCAGATGGAGCACGCGTTCCTGTTCATCACCGCTGCCGGTCAGGGGGCGCGTCTGGCGGCCCTCGCCTCGCAGGAGGTGGACGCGGGCATGATGGCCTATGAGATGGGGACCATGGTCAAGCAGGTCGGAGCGTATCTGAGTGCCGCGCCGCGCATTCCAGGCCACCACACCGTCGCACACAGCCAGGATGCCTGAGCCGCGCGAGCTCGACGGGGCGATTGCCGGACGCCATCTCCGGCCCTACACCATCACTGGTGGTCGTACCCGACACAATCACTATCACTTCACGCTGATCACACTGGTGGTCACGCGATCGCCGGACGTCGACCATCCCCACTTGACGCCGGAGGCTGCGCAGATCCTGGAGCTGTGCGGCCACCGGGCCATAGCGATCGCGGAGATCGCCGCCCATCTGGATCTCCCCGTAAGCGTCGTCAAAGTCCTCTGCGGTGATCTCCTCGGAGACGAGAAGATCATCGTGCAGGCGCCACCCTCACAGTCCGACAGACCGAGCGTGGAACTCATCGAAAGGGTTATCGATGGCATCCGCCAGCTCTGAACAGATCCTTCTCCCCACGGCCGTGAAGATCCTCGTCGCGGGTGGATTCGGTGTCGGCAAGACAACGATGGTGGGTTCGGTGAGTGAGATCGCGCCGTTGGAGACCGAGGAACGACTCACTCAGGCGGGCCAGAACATCGACAGTCTCGACGGCGTGGAAGGCAAGACGTCCACCACGGTCGCCATGGACTTCGGCCGGATCACGATCAGTCCGGAACTGGTGCTGTACCTCTTCGGCACACCGGGCCAGGAACGCTTCTGGTTCATGTGGGACGAGATCGCGCACGGCACCCTGGGCGCGCTCGTCCTCGCCGACACCCGCCGCTTGGAAGCCTCCTTCGGCTCGATCGACTTCTTCGAGGAACGCGGCATCCCCTTCGCGATCGGTGTGAACTGCTTCAACGGAGAACGGGCCTGGACCACGGACGAGGTGCGCTCCGCGCTCGACCTGGACCCTGCGGTTCCGGTGGTGATGTGCGACGTCCGCCTCCGTGAGTCAAGCAAGGAAGTCCTCCTCGCCGTCCTGGAAGCCGCCCACCGGCAGGCATCCCCGCAGTTCTCGACGACGGCGCCGTGACGGACCGGCAGCACACCACGGCCCGCTCGGGACGGTGAGGCCGGGCAGGCCATGCGTGCCCGTCACGGACGGGGCCGGTCGAGTGGTGCCGCAGCAGCATTCCGGTGATCTCGACCTCGCCCTGCGCGGCCCCGTCACGCCCGGTGTGCCAGCATCCGGCGCATGCTCATGAACCGCTCTGTCCTGCTGTTGATCAGCGCTGCGCTTGCCGCGGTACCCGCCGCCGGAGCCGCAGAGCCGGATACGGCGTCTCCGGCCGGTGCGGTACGGCAGGACGGCAAGGTACGGCAGGACGGCACCGTGCGGCAGGACGGCACGGTCCGCAGCGGCGACTCGGCCGTGTCACGGGCCGAGGTCGTCCTCTACCAGGCAGGGCAGGAGCGGGGAGCGCCCGCCACCGTCCTCGGCCGGGCCAGGAGCGACGCCGAGGGGCGGTTCACCCTCTCGTACCGGCAGCCCCGGGAGCGCAAGGCGGTCCTCTATCTGCTGGCCGACGCGGGCGGCCGCCACAAGCCGGTCCGGTTGGCGGCCGTCCTCGACGGGACCCGCCGGACACCGCAGCGGGTCGTGGTCAACGAGCGGACCACCGTGGCGGCCGCGTACGCCATGGCGCAGTTCACCGACGGCCGCGACATCGCCGGCACGTACCCCGGCCTGCAGAACGCCGCCGCCACCGCGCGGAATCTGGCCGACGTCACGACCGGCAAGGTCGCTGCCGTGCTCGCCTCGCCGCCCAACGGCAGCGAGACCTCGACCCTGCGCGCCTTCAACTCGCTGGCCAACACACTCGCCGGATGCGTGGCCGGCAAGACGTGCGAGGAACTCTTCCACCTGGCCCGCCCAGCCGGCGGGGAGCGGCCGGACAACACCTTCCGGGCCGCGCTCGACATCGCGCACAACCCCGGCCGCCACGTGGGCGGGCTGTACCGTCTGTCGCTTCGGGAACGGCCGTACACGCCCGCCCTGACCGCCGCACCCGACGCTTGGACGCTCGCCCTCCGGTACGACGCCGACGGCCGGACCCTCGACGGTCCGGGCAACATCGCCTTCGACGCCCACGGCAACGCCTGGGTCGCCAACAACTACATCTACGACCCCGATCCCACGGAGCCCACCTGCGGCGGCGACTACGTCGTCAAGCTGACGCCGACCGGAGAGAACGCACCCGGCTCCCCCTACCGGGGCGGCGGCCTCTACGGGGCGGGTTACGGAATCACCCTCGACCCGAAGGGGAACGTCTGGGTGGGCAACTTCGGCTTCCAGGGCGCCGGCTGCCCGCTCGACCCCGACCCGCTGTACCGCAGCGTCTCCCAGTTCCGGCGCGACGGAATGCCGCTGTCGCCGCCCACCGGGTGGCGGTACGGAGACATCATGCAGCCGCAGGGAACGGTGTCGGACCGGCGCGGCACCATCTGGATCGCGAACTGCGGCAACCGCAGCGTGACCCGGGTCCCGCACGGACGCCCCGACCACGCCCGCAACATCGCCTCACCGTCCGGTGGTCTGGTCAAGCCCTTCTCGGTCGCGATCGACACCCGGGGCCGGGCCTCGGTGACCGGCAACGGCTCCGACAACGTGCTGCGGCTCTCACCTCAGGGCGACCCGCTCGGGTACGTCAGCGGGGGCGGCATCTCCGCGCCCATGGGCACGGCCTCGGACAGCGTGGGCAACGTGTGGGTGGCCAACTCGGGACTCGTCGACATCCCCTGCGGGGGCACGGGAGTCCTGCCCCCCGAAGGCGGCGCCCTCGACCCGAGGGACGGAGCCGCCGAAGCCTCTGTGACCCTGATTCGCCCCGACGGCACCACGCCGCGCCGCCCGTACGAGCGCGGCGGTCTGTTCCTGCCGTGGGGCATCGCCGTCGACGGCGACGACAACGTCTGGGTCTCGAACTTCGGCGGGCAGCGCGTCGCCCACCTGTGCGGCGCCCGGCCGGAGAACTGCCCGTCCGGCCACCGCACCGGAGACCCCATCTCCCCGGCCGCCACCGGCTACACCAGCGACGGGCTCGCCCGCAACACCGCCGTGCAGATCGACCCCTCGGGCAACGTCTGGCTCACCAACAACTGGCAGACGATTCCTCTGCAGACCAACCCCGGGGGACACGAGCTCGTGGTCTTCGTCGGCCTGGCCGCACCGGTACGCACGCCGCTGCTGGGAACACCGCGAACGTAGGCGACGCTTCCTGCGGCGTGATCGTCCGTGAGGCGATGCGTCCTGAGACGTGATCGTCCGCGCGGCGACGCTTCCTGCGGCGTGATCGTCCGCGTGGCGATGCTTCCTCCGGCGTGATCGTCCCCGCCACGTTGGGGGTGACCCCCAAGGAACGACCCCTCAGGCACCTGTGTGCAGGTACGACGCCCAGAGGTACGGGTTGCGGGTGCGGTCGTAGGGGCCGGGGAGGTCCGTACCGTCCCGCAAGCCTCGTACCGCCCGGTGCAGCGCCCACGCGGCCCGGTCCGTGTCGAGGGGAGCGGAGCCGTTGCGCAGGGCCGCGTAGAAGGCGTCGGCGACCGTCGCGGCCGTGGGGTCGTGGATGTCCCACAGCGAGCCGATCACATGGGGAAAGCCGACGAGCTGGAAGGCGGACGCGAGGTGGATGGCCTCGTCCCTGAGACCGCCGCCGACCGTCGCCGAAGCGCTGCCGCACGCCGACAGGTACGCCAGCCGGGCGCTGCTCAGCTCGGCGGGCAGCAGGTCCTGGACGGTCAGGGGGCTGTGCTGATGGTCGTGCAGGAGGAGCCTGCTCTGCGAGGGATCGGTGGTGTCCGTGGTGCCGTGGCAGGCGAAATGGGCGACCGTGATGCCGGGGAGTCTGGAAAGCACCTCGGAGCGGACGGCCGCGCCGTCCGCGGGCGGATCGGTGCCGACCTCCGGGGTGCACAGAAAGGTGACCTCGCTGAAATGGTCCCGAACCCGGGCGACTTCCTCCAGAGCCTGGGAGAGCGGGCCGTCCCCCGGCAGCCCGGGCGTGAGGGGCATGGCCACCAGCAGCGCATGGTGCGCGACGGGCCCGGTCCCCTGCCGCCGGGCCTGCTCGCGGGCGTGGCGCAGCGCGCGCAGCGTGGGGGTGTACGAGCTGATCACACGGTCCAGCACCCGACGGCCCGCCGGACCGGTGCGGTGTCCGGCGGCGTGCAGCGGCAGCATCCCCAGCACTCCGCCCGGCGCCCACCACAGCCGCGGCCACGGCTCGTCGTCACCGGGCTGCTCCGTGTGCCCCAGCGCCGTCAACACGGGTTCGGCCACACCGTCCCACAGCCATTCCAGCACCGTGGCCATGACGTCCTGCGCCGTCGCGAGCACTTCGAAGTCCTCGGTCGTGGCCACCGTGTCCACGGCCTCGCGGAAGGCGGACACCTGTTCCGTGACGGACTCCGGGGTCAGGGCCGCGAGTCGCACGGACGTGATGTCCTCCCGGGTCAGCAGCAGCGCGTCGCTGCGCAGCGCGCTCACGTTCAGCATCACGACGGCGCCCTCGGCGGCCTCGGCGCACGCTTCGTCGAGCGTCGGCGGCTTCCCGAAGCCCCCCAGGCGGGCTTTGACCTGCTGCGTGAGATCGGCGAGCTCCGCGGCACGGCGTCGCTGTTCCCCGGCGGTGCGCGCCCTCCAGCCGGCCTCGGCCGCGATCTCCGAATCCCCCACGGGAGGAAACCCGTCGGGCACCGGGTTCTCGACCTGGTCCCGCACCTCCTTGAAACGCCTGACCAGGTCCGACTCGGTCCGAGAGAGCTCCGCCAGGTCGCCGCGGGTGCCGAGGGCGTGGCCGAGCAGCACCGACCGTCCCGATTCCAGTGCGAGGAAGGCGCGCTCCGCGCGCTGCCGGGCGGTTCCGCGCCGGGCGCCGAGCACGAGAGCCGCCGCCGTGCCGGTCGATCCGCCCAGGCGCGCCACCATGGCCTGGCGGTCCGCCCGGTACGCGTACAAGGAGGCGAGCTGCGGCAGCAGACCGATGGCCGCCTCGGCCAGGTCGGCCGCGCGGTCGGGGTCTTCGGCGGCCAGCATCCGGGCGACGACGAACGCGGCGGTGATCCGGACGTCCGCGTCCGCTCCCTCCTCCTCCCACGCCCTGACGCCCCAGAGGATCGCCTTGGCCCTGTCGTCCGCCGCACCGCCGCGGGCGTGCCGGTCGCTGAGGACCGAGGCCAGGCTCGACGCCGAGGTGCCCGTGGCGGGACGGCCCGCGGGCATCGCGGCCAGGACCGTCTCCAGGTAGCCGGCCGCCCGGTCGAGGTCGGCGGCCGCGGACACGGCCCCGGGGCGTAGGGCCCGCGCGTGGAGGGCGGTTGCCAGTCCGGACAACGACGCGAGCAGGCTCATGCTGCCCGGGTCCGCCGCCTGGACGGCCGCGGTCAGCGCGGCGACCGCCCGGTCCAGATCGGCCGGCAGGCCCTGGGTGTCGTAGCGGCGGTGCAGGGCGGCTCCGAGGCGGTGGAGGGAGACGGTCCGGTCCGCTCCGGCCGCCGCGGCCTGCTCCAGCAGGCCGATGCCGGTCTCGAGGAAGTCCGGCTGCCCGGTGCGCTGGTGGAAGTCGCACATGGCTCCGCCCAGATCGCTCGCGCGATCGGGACGGTCGGGATGGTCGGGCGGGGTCACCGTGAAGGCGGTGTACGCGTACCCGAGGGCGGCCTCCAGGTCCGCTCGCTCCTCCGTACGGCCGTAGCGCAGCCGCAGCGCCCAGGAGAGCCGCGCCAGACGCTCCGCGTGCTCGGCGCCGCCGCCCGGTTGGTGGCCCACGGCCTGCGCGAGCCGTTCGATGGCGCTGTCCATGTCCTGGACGCTGCCCGTGCACTCGTAGCGCGTCAGCAGGGCGGTGCCGAGGCCGAAGAGCAGCCGCCCGTGCTCCGGGCTGCCGACGGGGCAGTGCGCCGAGGCCGATTCGTAGGCGGCCACGGAGGCCGCGGCGTCCTCCGCGTCGCCGCTCCTGAAGGCGCGCGACTCCAGCAGGCTGCCGAGTGAGATCTTCAGCTCGGTGCGTTCGGACTCGTCCTTCACCGGGCGGAGCAGTGCCTCCTCACAGCGTGCGATGGCGTCGTTCAGATCGCTCAGGTCGCGGTGGGCCTGGTAGCGGCGGCGCAGGGCGGAACTCAGGAGCGTGAGGCGGCCGGCGAGTCCGGGGTCGTCGGGGGCGGAGAGGCGGACGGACTCTTCCAGGAGGGCCACGGCCTCGTCGAAGTCGTCCGGCCGTCGGGTTGCGCCGGGCAGGGCCGGTCCGCCGGGTCCGCCGGGTCCGCCGGGTCCGCCGGGTCCGCCGGGTCCGCCGGGCGCGTCCGGCGCGTCGGCTCCCCTCGCTCCTCCGGGCCTGCCGGGCCTGCCGGGCCCGTCCGGCGCGTCGTCGTCCGCGGGCGTGCTCTGCCGGGAGCGGTCGTCCCTCACGACACCCCGTTCGTCTCCGTGTTGCCCTCCGGAGGCACAGGAGCGCCGGAGAGACCCCGTGCGGCGAGGGCGGTGCCGAGGAGCGAGAGCATGTCGGCCCGTTTCGGGTGGTCGGGTTCCGCCGTGGCCAGCGCGGCCCGGTAGTAGGAGATGGCCATCTCCAGCCAATGGGCCGCCTCCGGACCGTCGTCGGCCTGGCTGCGCAGCCGGCACAGTCCGCCCAGCCCCATGAGGGTGCTCGCAGGATCGTCGGACTCCTGCCCCGGTACAGGCCCGGGCACGGGCGGCATCTTCTCGGTCATGCGCCGCAGGATGTCCCGTGCGTCGTCCGCGCGGTCCAGCTCTGCCTGGGCCTCGGCCCGCAGGGCGGCGTACCCCTCCCGGTCCGCGTGGCCTTCTGGGGTGTGGCCGATGGCCAGGTCGTACTGAGCCACGGCCTCGCCCAGGTCGGCGGTGCGGTGCGTCCGCGCGGCCAGGTCACGGAGCGCCGCACCCAGGCCCGCGTGGATCTTGCCCCGTTCGGGGTGGTCCGGCGGTGCGATCCGGTCGGCGGTGCGCAGGCAGGCCAGGGCATCGGTGAGGTCCGAGGGGTCGGCGGCCGCGGCGAACCGTTCCCGTAGCGCGCCGGCCAGCAGGACCAGGAACGTGGGCGAGTCGGGTGACAGGGCCGCCGCTCGGCGGGTCTTCACGATGGCCTCGTCCAGGTCGCTACGCGTCTCGCGGAGGCGGTACCGGGTCAGCAGGACCTGACCCAGGTTGGCGAGGTCGCTCGGTCCGGGGGTCGCGCCGTCGCGGGCCGCGACAGCGGCCGTGAGCAGTTCGATCGCGGAGTCCAGGTCCGTGACGTCGGCGCCGGAGCCGGCGCGCACGGCGCGGGTGTTCAGCGCGCCCGCCAGGTTGGACAGCCGCCAGGCGCGGGCGGGGGAATCGGCCGGGGTGTCGTCGAGGATGCGCTGCCACAGCGTCACCGTGTGGTCGAGCAGTCCGGGCTCGTCGAGGGCCAGGGCGCGTCGCAGCTGGTCGACGGCCACGGGCTCGGCGCCGTTGGCGAGGTAGGGGAGCAGAGGCCCGGGCAGCGGGGTGACGCCGTTCTCGTAGCAGTTGATGAGGAGTTCGAGGGCGCGACGGATCCGGGGCTCGCGGGCCCCGGCCGGGTCGAGGTGCGACCTGTACCAGGTCATCCACCCGAGGACGAGGCCCACGGTCAGATCGGCGTAGTCGTTCTCGTCGAGCCAGGACTCCAGCCTGGCCACGTTCTCTTCGGTCTCCGGTCGGAGCAGCCCCGACAGATCGTCGGTCTCTTCGATCACGCGCAGTTCGCCCATCACCGCGGAAAGGAGTTCCTCCCGCAGCCCGTCCTTCGATTCCCCGTGCATGCCACCCCGCCCTGATGGATACAACGTACAGACACAGCAATGGACTTGCCCCATAATCTCACCATAAAACGAATGCCGTACACAGGTGCCGTACACAGGGGGTAAAGTGCCGCAATCCGCCACTGTCCGCCATGCGATGACCAAGGCCGCGACAACTGCCGTGTGCGAGCGGGGCGAGCGCTACCGGCCGTTCCTGGTCTCCCGGGTCGGCAACGCGGACCCGCTCGACCGCGCGCTCGACGCCCTGCGCACCGGAGCGGACCCGGTGGCCGCGCTCGACGAACTGGACGCCGCGCTCCAGGCATCAGGAGACCCCCAGGGCCTCTACGGCGCCCTGCGTGGGGTCCGCGATCCCTCCACGGCGACCGGGATCGAGTCCTCGGTGCCGGGGGAGTCGCTCTATCTCTGCCCCACGGAGCGCTGCTCCCGCTACTGGCTCCCCGACGGCCCGGGCCCGGCGCCGCAGTGCGCCCTCTCCGAGGCGCCGCTACGGCGCAGGAAGCTGTAGCGATGCTGACGGCCTTCGCGTCGGAACTGGGGAAGAAGCTGGCCGAACGCTGGTTCTCCCTCCTGGTGCTGCCCGGCGCGCTCTACCTGGCCGTGGCCGCTGCGGCCCGAGAGCTGGGCCACGGTCACGCCCTGGACCTGCACCGGCTGGTGTCCTGGCTCGACTCCCTGGCCAAGTCGAAGGCGGCGGACGGCGTCGGCGGGGCGACCGTGCTCGTCCTCGGTCTGCTCGCGGGCGCTGCCGTGGCCGGCATGGCCGCCCAGGGACTGGGCACCGTGCTCGAACGCCTCGCACTGGCGGCGGAGTGGCGAAGACTGCCCGCATGGCCGCGCCGCTGGGTCACCGGACGCGTCGACGGCCGCAGGGAGGAGTGGAAGACCGCGGCCCGGGAATGGCACCGCCTCCGGCAGGCGGCGGCAGCGGCCGCCGTGGCCGGCCAGCCGCACGACCCCGAACCCCGACTGAAGGCGCTCCGGTCCATGCGAGGCGTCGCCGAGGAGTATCCGGACCGACCCACCTGGAGCGGCGACCGGCTGAACGCGTCGGCCGTCCGCCTGGAACGCGACCTGGGGCTCGACATCGCCGTGTGCTGGCCCTACCTGTGGCTGCTGGTCCCCGACGGCGAACGCGCCCAGCTCACCACCGTACGCAGCGATCTCGCCCGGGCCACGACGCTCGGCGGCTGGGCCCTGCTGTACCTGCCGCTCCTCGTGTGGTGGTGGCCCGCCCTGCCGCTCGCGGCGGGCCTCGCGATCACCGCACGGCGCCGTACCCGCGCTGCTTCGGACGCCTGGGCACGGGCGCTTGAGGCCACCTGCCGGCTCCACCTCCGCGAGGTGGCGGACTGCCTGGGGATCGACACCACCGCGAGAACCGCCCCGTACGCCCTCGGGCAGGAGGTCACCCGCTTCCTGGAAGGATCCCCGCCCCCGCCGCCGGTGCCCTGACGCGCCGCCCCTGCGTGGGAACGGCGCTGTCCGCCCGGTGGACTGGTCGGGTCCGTTTGGGTCCGGGCTGGTCGGGTCCGTCCGGGTCCGGGCCGGGCGGCCGCGCCGCCCTCGCGGGCGCGGCCGCCCGAGCGCTCCCGAACGCGGCCGTACCGCGGACCTGACCGCCGCCGTCCTGCGGACCTGACCGCCGTCGCACCGCGGACCTGACCGCCGTCGTACCGCGGACCTGACCGCCGTCGTACCGCGGACCTGACCGCGCCGGAGACGAGCCTGCCGTCCCCGCCCGATCCGCGGCGCTCCTCCCTCGTACGTCTCACGGCCTGTGCGGTCGCCTACGTCTCACGGCCCGTGCGGTCGCTGCTGGACCTCCGTCTCCGGCTCTTGGGGGTTCGGGCCCCGGAAGCGGCCGAGTGTCTTCGTCAGGGCCTTCCAGGGGGAGGCGTCGTCCTTGGCCGTCGTCGGTGATGCCGCCCGAGGAGTGCCGTCGCCGCTGTTCGCCTCGGCGAGGGCGTCGAGCGCCGACTCGGCGGCCTCCCGGTACAGGTCGCAGGACGCCGTCATGGCTTCGAGTGCCTTGGCGTACCGGGTGACCATGGCCCGTGCGTGGGCCAGTTCCTCGTCGGCGGTGAGCAGGTGCCAGCCTTCGCGCAGCCGGGTCAGGACCTGCTCGGCTTCGGCCGGCATCGGCTGGGGCAGAGAGGCGAACTCCTTGATCTTGTCCAGGAGTCTGGTGGGTTCCGTGCCGTCCAGAAAGACATTGGGTACGGTGAAGCGCTCCGCGTCGTAGGCGACGGCCTGCGGTGTCGGGGGCAGGATCACGGCGCCGCCGCGCGGTATCCCCACCCCCAGCTCACGCTTCATCACGAAGTCGGCGATCAGCGCCTGATCCGGCGTGGCCCGGTGCTCGACCACCCGGTGCCGCAGGCTCGGCGGCAGGAACGCCGTGATCGGCCGGCGCCCCAGGGCGTCCGGCGTCATCGCCTCGTGCACCACGACATGGATGCACCAGCTCTGCCGGGTGCAGGCCCGCAGCAGGCGGCGCAACTCGTCGTCGTCCTTCGGCAGGCGGTTCGCCGACCGCAGGCGCACGTCCGGCACCGTCTCGTGGTCCCAGGCGACATGGTCGCTGTCGGGCCAGAACACGGTGGCCGGCGAGGGCCAGCTCGCCTCCCACGCCCGCTCGGCCTCGGCGGCGAGGACCCAGGGGACACCCTCGCTCTTCGCACGGCGGGACTCGGGCTCGTAGGTGGTCAGCTGGGCGCGCACCGTGAGGCCGTCGGCCACGCGCCAGCGGGCCTCGAAGAGGCGGCGGGCGGACGGGCCGGGGTCGGCGGACGCGTCCCGCGGGTACAGATCGGTGGAACGCGCCGCCTCGACGGGGTCGAGGTCCAGGAAGTCGTCGATCACCCGGGCCGCCTTGAGAGCGAGCAGGTTGCGCCGGACGTCCCGCTCGGGCTCGGGCCCGAGGTGACGCCCACGCCCGAGCCAGGCGGTGTCGGGGACAGTGGTCGATGAGGTGCTGTTCTTGGCCATGGAACCGTTCGGTGGGCGATCAGGACCCGACCAGTATGGTTCCGCAGTCCGAGCGAGGGAAGCGGTACCCCGTCCGCGCCGTCACGGCTCGAATGCCAGGTCGACGGGCAGGCCGATCGAGCCGCTGGCGTCGCGGGACGGAGTTCCGCCGTCCACGTCCGAGCGGCAGGCCGCTGTCGGTGGGAATCGTGTGACACGGCGGGCCGGCAGGGGAGAATGAGGGCCGCGCACAACGGTCTACCCTTGTGGAGGAGCGGGAGATGCAGCACGAGCGAGCAGGGCAGGTCGCCGGGCCCGAAGACCTGATCGACGTGGCCCGCCTGGTCACGGCGTACTACGCACTGCGCCCCGACCCGGCCGAACCGGGGCAGCGGGTGGCGTTCGGCACCTCGGGACATCGCGGCTCATCCCTCGCCGCGGCGTTCAACGAGGACCACATCGCCGCCACCAGCCAAGCCATCTGCGAGTACCGCGACACGCGGGGCACCGACGGTCCCCTCTTCCTCGGCGCCGACACCCACGCCCTGTCCGAGCCCGCCCGGATCACAGCGCTGGAGGTGTTCGCGGCCAACGACGTGAACGTCCTCATCGACGCGGCCGACGGCTACACGCCCACCCCGGCGGTGTCGCTCGCCATCCTCACCCACAACCGGAACCGCACCTCGGGTCTCGCCGACGGCGTCGTGGTCACCCCCTCGCACAACCCGCCCGCCGACGGCGGCTTCAAGTACAACCCGCCGAGCGGCGGGCCGGCCGGTTCCCAGGCGACCTCCTGGATCCAGGACCGGGCCAACGAGATCATCGCCGGCGGCCTGAAGGACGTACGGCGCATCCCGTACAGCCGCGCGCTGACCGCACCCGGCACCGGCCGCCACGACTTCCTCGGAACCTACGTCGCTGACCTGCCGAACGTGCTGGACCTGGAGGCGATCCGGGCCGCCGGGGTGCGCATCGGCGCCGATCCGCTGGGCGGCGCCTCGGTCGCCTACTGGGGCCGCATCGCCGAGCAGCACGCGCTCGACCTGACGGTGGTCAACCCGCTGACCGATCCCACCTGGCGCTTCATGACGCTCGACTGGGACGGCAGGATCCGCATGGACTGCTCCTCGCCGTACGCCATGGCCTCGCTCATCGGGCAGCGCGACCGCTACGACATCGCCACCGGCAACGACGCGGACGCCGACCGGCACGGCATCGTCACGCCGGACGCGGGCCTGATGAACCCCAACCACTATCTGGCCGTGGCGATCTCGTACCTGTTCTCACACCGGGAGCAGTGGCCCGCGGGCGCCGGGATCGGCAAGACCCTGGTGTCGTCGAGCATGATCGACCGGGTCGCGGCGGACGTCGGCCGTCGACTGGTCGAAGTCCCCGTCGGATTCAAGTGGTTCGTGGACGGACTGTCCGACGGCACGCTCGGCTTCGGCGGAGAGGAGTCGGCGGGGGCATCCTTCCTGCGCCGTGACGGCTCGGTGTGGACGACCGACAAGGACGGCATCGTCCTGGCCCTGCTCGCCTCGGAGATCACGGCGGTCACGGGCAAGACCCCGTCACAGCACTACGCCCGGCTCACCGACCGCTTCGGCGCCCCGGCCTACGCACGCGTCGACGCCCCCGCCTCCCGCGAGGAGAAGGCGCTGCTCGCCAAGCTGTCCCCGGGCCAGGTCACCGCGGACACCCTCGCCGGCGACCCGGTCACCACGGTCCTCACCGAGGCGCCCGGCAACGGCGCAGCGCTCGGCGGCATCAAGGTCGCCACCGCCAACGCCTGGTTCGCTGCCCGGCCTTCGGGCACCGAGGACGTCTACAAGATCTACGGGGAGTCCT
This sequence comes from Streptomyces sp. NPDC056480, assembly GCF_042795405.1. NCBI lineage: Bacteria > Bacillati > Actinomycetota > Actinomycetes > Kitasatosporales > Streptomycetaceae > Streptomyces > Streptomyces sp. NPDC056480. Next base: position 168,509 of record NZ_JBHTSA010000004.1, read on the forward strand.
TCCTCGGACAGGACCATCTGCGCCAGGTCCAGGAGGAGGCCAGGTCCGTCGTCCTTGCGGCGCTGGGCGCCTGACATGGACGAGGCAGTGATGACGGCTCTCGTCGCCGCGGGGGCCGCGATCGCCGGAGGCGCGCTGACGGGGGTGTTCACCCTCGCCGCCGCCAAGCGCCAGGCCGCGGCCGCCTGGGCGGCGGGGGAGCGGCAGGCGGCCGCCGCCTGGGAGGCCGGCCGGCAACAGGCGGCCGCCGCCTGGGACGCGGGCCGACTCCAGGCCACCGCCCAGCTCGACGTGGCCCACCGGACGCTCACCGAACAGACGCTGGCGAACCAGCGGGCGGTGCGACGGGCGGCGTACGTGACGTACCTGAGCCGCGCCGACAGCGCCCGACTGGCCTCGACCGCCTGGCAGAGCGCCATCGGAACGGCGGACGAGTCGCCACGGCGGCAGGAGTACGACGCTGCCCTGGACGCGGTGGGGGAGGCCCTCAACGTCATACGCCTGGAAGGCCCGAACTCCGTGACGACGGCGGCGGAGACGCTGCGGAACTCCCTCGCCGCCGCTGCCTCCGGAACCCGACACCCCGTGGCACAGGAGGCGTTCCTGGACGCGGCCCGCACCGCGCTCACGCCTGAGTAGCCCGCAGGGCCGATAAGATCCGAAGCGCCGGAGACGAAGGGGGCCTGGTGCAGCTGGAGTTGTCGTACGAGGACCAGCCCGACGGCATCACTGTCGTGCGGGTCGCCGACGACGGCCGGGGAGGCGCGCTCGACTCCGGCACTGCAAGTGAACTGAGGCCGCTGCTGGCACGGTTGGCCGACGAGGGGCGGCTGATCGTGGTCGTCGACCTCAGCGGGGTGGACGCCGTCGACGCCAGCGGCCTGGGCGTGCTGGTCGGTGGCCTGAAGCGGGTGCACTTCGAAGGGGGAACGCTCTCGCTGGTCGTCACCGGCGAACGCGTGCGCGCCGCATTGTCCAAGACCCGCCTGACCAGGGTCTTCCGCATCCATGACACCGTGGCGAGCGCGGTCGGCACGCTGCGCCGGGACTACGCGGAACAGAGCGTCGAGCAGAGACGCGCGGCCATCGAGGAACGGGCCCGCGAGCGACGCGCGGCGACGGAGGCGGCCCGCGAGCGACGCGCGGCCCGGGAGGAGGCGGCCCGCGAGCGAGGCCCACTCGAGCGGGGCGTCATCCCGTCAGGGGACCACACGTACGAGCACCTGACCGAGGACATCACCCTGGTCAGTATCGGGTACGACGAGTTGGACGGATTCGCGGTGCCGCCCACGCGTCAGCTGCTCGCCGACCTGGTGAACCACGGCAGGTTCTACCTGGTGGTGGACCTGACGGCCCTCGACTACCTCAGCTCCACCGGTCTGGGCGTGCTTGTCAGTGTCCTGAAGCGGACCCGCGCCCACGACGGCGGGCTGGCGCTGGTCCTGCAGAAGCGGACCGTCCTGAAGATCTTCCGGGTGACGGGGCTGATCAACGCGTTCTCCATCTTCGACACCGTGGATCGAGCCGTCGAGCACCTCGGCCGAAGCGTGTCCAGGACGCATGTCTGACAGCCGGGCCCGACACCGCACCGCCGCCCAATGGGAACCCGTACGCCTGGGAGTTCACCCCGCGCCGGGGCCGGACGAGACCGTCGACCCGCCGTTGACGGAGTACCTCCCGCGCCCGCATGACGAGACCCTGCGGCAGCGGCTGGCCCGCACGGCGGCGACGAACGACGCGGCGTTCGTCCTGCTGGTGGGCCGTTCCGCGAGCGGCAAGACCCGTGCCGTGTACGAGGCGGTGGCAGCCGTCCTGCCCGACTGGCCCGTGGTGCACCCGGCCGACGCGGACGAACTGGCCGCGTGGATCGAGGCGTCGCACATCGACCCGCGCACCGTACTGTGGCTCGACGAGACCCAGCGCTATCTGAACGGCGCCCCGGGTGAGCGGGCCGCCAAGGCGCTTGGCCGACTGCTCGACCGGGTCGCACCGCTCGCCGTCGTGGGCACCATGTGGCCGGAACACCTGAGGCGACTGACGGCGAACCGAAGGGACGGCGGGGATGATTCCCCGCACACCAGGGCGTTGTTGACAGGTCGCCACGCGATGATCACGGTGCCGGACACGCTGTCCGGTGATTCCCCGGCCGTCGCCGCGGCAGCGGCCCGTGACCCGCGCCTGGCCGCAGCCGTACGGGCCGCGGGACCCGGCAATCGTGTGCTGCAACACCTCACCGGCGGACCGGAGTTGGTACGCCGCTGGGAGATGGGTCCCGACCAGTGGTTCACCGCGCCCGAGCACGCCGTGCTGACGGCGGCCGTCGAAGCGCGCAGGCTCGGCCACACGAACGCCGTGCCGGCCCGACTGCTGAAGGAGGCCGCGGCGGGATTCATGGACTCGAACGCCCGCGCGACCGCGGGCAAGGAGTGGTTCCCGGCGGCCATCAGCGCGCTGACCACCGCGGCGGGCGGTCCGGTGCCGCTGATCGCGGAACGGCACGCGCGGGACGTCGGCGACCCCGACAGCTACCGCCCGGACGACTACCTCGAGCAGCACATCCGCCGGGTCAGAGCGCATCGGGCACCGCCGGCCGGATTCTGGACCGGGGCGGCCCATGCCAGGACCGCCGACGACCTCTACGCCCTCGGAAGCGCCGCCGAGCAGCGGCGCCGCTACGGCTGCGCCGCCGAGCTGTACGAGAGCGCCGTCGAGCAGGGCCACAGCCGGGCCCGGGCCGTCTTGGCCGTACTGCGGGAGACCGTCGACGGGCGGGCCGCCGCCGAGGAGACGGCTGCGTCGGACCCCCTTGCCTGGGCGGCCCTCGCCGTAAGGCGGGAGTTCGACGGGGACGGCTCGGCCGCCTACGACGCCTACCGGCGTGCGGCCGAGGCCGGCGATGCGTGGGCCTGGTCGGCCATGGCCCGGATCCACGAGGAGGAGGGGGACCCGGCCGCCGCGGACGCCGTCGCTGCCCAGGCGGCGGCTGCGGGGCAGGCGCTGGCCTGGCGGACGCTCGGCCGGATGCGCGCGGCCCACGGCCCGGCGGCGGCCGAGGCGTTCGAGCAGGCGGTGGGGGTCGGCGACGGGTGGGGGCACCTGGGCCTCGCGCAGGTCGCCCAACGGGCCGGCGACCTCGCCGGGGCGGTCGAGCACGCCACCCGGGCGGCCGACGCGGGCGTCTCCGCGGCCTGGGCGCGTCTGGTGCGGCTGCACTGGTCGCTCGGTGACCCTACGGCGGCCGTGGTGGCGGCCACCGGCGGCGCGGACGTGGGAGATCCCGAGGCTTGGTCGCTGCTCGCTCGACTGCGACACGCTGCCGGTGACGTGTCGGGGGCGGCCGCCGCCCATCGTGAAGCGGCCGCCCTGGGCGCCGGCGCGGCCTGGCGCGAACTGGCCCTGCTCGCCGATGCGGACGGCGACGGCGTCGCCGCGGAGGAGGCCGCCGCGCAGGCGGCCCGCACCGGCGACCCGGAGGCCTGGACCGCGCTGGCCGAGGCCCGTGCGGAGCGCGGCCGTGCCGCGGGGGCGGCCCACGCCGCGGCGGAGGCGGCCCGCGCCGGTGACGTGGAGGCCTGGATCACGCTGGCGCGTGGCCGGGAATGCTCCGGGGACGCCGAGGGCGCGGAGCGTGCCGCCGACCTGGCCGCAGACCGAGGCTCCCCCGCGGCATGGGCCGCGCTGTCCCGCATGCGGGAGCGAGTGGGGGACCGGGACGGATCTCGGCGAGCCGTGCTCCGGGCCGAGGCTCTCGGCGCCTCCGACGCCTGGACCGCTCTGGGGCGCGTACATGAGGAGCGGGGTGACACGGCCGCCGCCGAACGCGCCTACCTCCGCGGCTGCAAGGCCGGGGACACGGAGGCGCACGCCGCCCTTGGCGCCCTGCTCCTGACACAGGGACGGTCGCAGGAGGCCTGCGACGCCTACCGGTCGGCCGTGGACGCGGGACTCCCCGACGCCTGGGAAGGCTTCCTGTCGGCGTTGGCGACCCAGTGCCCCGCGTGACTTCGGAGCAGACGGCGGCTCGGCTGCGCACGACGGGACTGCCGGCGGAGGGGTGAGGGTCCGTAGGACCTTTGGGCCTGCGGGCCTCTGGGCCTCTGGCCTCTTTGGGACTCTGGACTCTTGGCCAGGGCAGAGTGCTGTCGCCGGCCGGAAGGCGGCCCGCTCGGGCAACCCACCGGAGCGCCTCGACGTCCCCCTTGATGACGGACGGCCGTCGATCACACAGGAGAGCACACGTGGCGAAGAAGGACCGGACGACGGACGCGGCGGGAGAGAAGGACCGCGAGAAGTGGATGGCGCGTTTCCAGGTACGGCTCGCCATGCAGCCGGGCGTGGACCGGGAGGTCGTGCTCCGGGCGGTCAAGGAGGTGACGACGCACTGCGCGGAGACGGGTGAGCACCCGCGGGCCGCCTTCGGCGACCCGGACGCCTACGCCGTACGGACCGCCGAACGTTTGGTTCCGGAGGAGCGGGCGGCGCGCGCGAGGCGGCGCGACGGTGCGGTGTCCGCGCTCGACTCGGCGATCCAGCGGGCCAGGGACGTCACCGGCATGTGACCGGTGGGTCATTCGGTCGTCGGGCTCACGGAAGACCGTCCTTGCGGTCCGCCGGCCGTCTGGTCCGCGGGCCGTCTGACCCGCCAGCCGTTTGGTCCCCCGCCTGTCTGGTCCCCCGGCCGTCTGGTCCCCGGCTACCTGGTCAGCCGGTCTTCCCCCCCGTCCGGAACTCCGGTCAGCTCGGGGGCGCGGGGTCGACCGCGAGTGCGGCCGCGACGGTGAAGAGGCGGGCGCAGCGCCGGGTCATGGCCTCCGGGGTCTCCTCGGGATGCGTGACCCACCATCGGACGAGGGTGCCGACCAGGTCCGTCCAGACGTGGCGGAGCGCGTCGGCGTCCATGGGGTCGGTGGATCCGGCGGCGCGCAGCAGTTCGGTGGTGCCGTCGGCCGCGAGCGCGTCGATGGCCGCCCAGTAGACCGCCGCCGCCCGGGCGGCCTCACCGCCGGGCGGCAGGGAGCGGTCGTAGAGGACGAACCACGCCTCCCGGCGGCCCTCCAGCGCGACGAAGATGCCGCGGAGCACCCGCAGGGGCGTGTGCGGGGTCGTCCCCTCCTCTCCCATGGCGGTGCGGATCGTGTCGAGCAGGATGTCCCCGACGGGCGTCAGGCAGGCGACGTACAGGTCCTCCTTGGTGCCGAAGTACTGGTGCAGCAGCGTCTTGGTGACCCCGACGCGCTCCGCGACGGCGGCCAGGGAGGCGGCGGCGTAGCCGCGGCTTCCGAACTCCTCCGTGGCTGCTTCCAGCATCTGCTGGCGGCGCAGGTGCCGTGGGACGCCCTTGGTGCCGGCCTTCGAACGAGGGGTTGCCATGCGCGGATATTATCAGTAAGTAATTTACCCCTTGGTAAATTCACTCGCGGCCTCTGGAGCGCCCATGTCCGGCACGACGACGCAGCCGATCCCGTCCACCCCCCTCCGGTCCTGGTGGGGCTGGGGGTGGGAGAGCGCCCACCCCGACGACGCCGAGTGCGCGGCGATGGGCGCGCTGCTGCCCGGAACCCTGGCCCGCCCGCTTCCCGTACCCCGCATCGCCGATCTGGGCATCGGGGCACCCGCCGTCCAGCCCCCTGCGAGCCTGGCGCGGCTGATCAGCACCGATCCGGGCGACCGCGCTGCCCATGCGATGGGCAAGGCGTACCGGGACATCGCGCGCGCCCTGCGCGGCCGTCCGGGCCGGATCCCCGACCTGGTCGCCTTCCCGACGGAGGAGCGGGAGGTGGCCGACCTCCTCGACTGGGCCGGCGAACACCGGATCGCCGTCGTGCCCTTCGGCGGCGGGTCGTCGGTGGTGGGCGGGGTCGAGTACCGGGGCGACCGCCATCGCGCGGTGCTCTCCCTCGACCTGACCAGGATGGACCGGGTGCTGGAGGTCGACTCGGAAGGCAGGGCCGCCCGCATCCAGGCGGGGACGCTCGGACCGAGCCTGGAGAACCAGCTGCGTCCGCACGGCCTGACGCTCCGGCACTTCCCGCAGAGCTTCGAGTTCTCCACCCTCGGCGGCTGGCTCGCGACCAGGGCCGGCGGCCACTACGCCACCGGCCGCACCCACATCGACGACTTCGTCCAGTCGCTGCGGGTGGTCACCCCGGCCGGCACCGCGGAGTCGTGGCGGCTCCCCGCCTCGGGCGCGGGTCCCTCGCCGGACCGGATGTTCCTCGGCTCGGAGGGCGCGCTCGGCATCATCACCGAGGCGTGGGTACGGCTCCAGGCCCGCCCGGTCCACAAGGCGTCCGCCTCGCTCGCCTTCGACGACTTCGGCGCCGCGCTGGGGGCGGTCCGCGCCCTCGCGCAGTCCGACCTCGCCCCCGCCAACTGCCGGCTGCTCGACTCCGGCGAGGCCGCGCTGGCCGGTGCCGCGCGGGACGGCTCGGCCGTCCTCGTCCTGGGCTTCGAGTCCGCCGACGCCCCGGTCGACGCCCGGCTCGCGCAGGCCGTCGACCTGGCCCGCTCCCACGGGGGCCGACGCGAGCCGTCCGAGGCCGGTACGGACGGCGCCCCCGCCGACGGGGCGGTGAACGCGTGGCGGTCGGCGTTCCTGCGGATGCCCTATCTGCGGGACGGCCTGGCGCGGATGGGCGCCGTCGCGGAGACCTTCGAGACGGCGGCCACCTGGGACCGTGTCCCCGCCCTCGTCGAAGACGTCCGCAGCACCGTCAACGAAGCGGCGATCAAGATCTCGGGCCACCCGGCCACCGTCAACTGCCGTCTCACGCACGTTTATCCGGACGGTGCGGCGCCCTACTTCACCGTGCTCGCCGCGGGCCGCCCGGGGGACGAGGTCGCCTTCTGGGACGAGCTGAAGGCGGTGGTGGGCGAGGTGCTCCACCGCCACCGGGCCACCATCACCCACCATCACGCCGTCGGCCGCGACCACCGGCCGGGCTACGACCGCCAGCGGCCCGAGCCCTTCGCGCTCGCGCTGCGCGCCGCCAAGGGCGCCCTCGACCCGCACGGCATCCTCAACCCGGGAGTGCTGGTGGACTGAGCCGGGGGTGATGGTGGACTGAGGCGGGAGTGCTCGTGGACTGAGGCGGTGTGCGGCCAGCCGGTGGCCGTCTCGTCCTGGTACATGCTCGGGTGCGCGCAGGTCACCGCGGGCCCGGGCCGCCGCGCCGGGTGGGGAGCGGCGGCTCGCTGGAGCCGACCTGGTCGTCTTCGACGACCGCTCCTCGACGGTGACGTGAGACTGCCGGGCAAGGCCCTCGGGGGGATCTCCGCCACCCTCCTCCAGGGCGCCGCGCCCCGGGCCGCGTCCGCGCGGGGCCGCCGGAGTCGCCCCCCCGCCGGCTGTCAGGGACCGTCGACGGCTACCTTCGGCCGCGGGGGAGAGCGCGGGAGAGTGCGGAGGGAGCGGGGGGAGATCGCGGGAGAGTGCGGAGGGAGCGCGGCGAGCGCGGGAGAGAGCGCGGAGGGAGCGCGGTGAGCGGCTGCGGGGCGTCCGCCGCCGGCGGACTCGACCAGGCGGGGCCGCCGCCTCCACCTCCGCTGCCGCCACGGCGAGGCACGGGCGGCCGGATGGAGGGACAATGGCTTCGATGATGACCGTGCTGATCGCAGGCCTGCCCGAGGGCGCCGAGTTGGAATCGGTGCGCGCCCGCGTCCACTCCAGCCCGCACTTCCGCATCGTCGCCCACGCCTACGAGCCCCGCGTCGCCCTGGCCCAGGCCCGTGTGCTGCTGCCCGACATCGCGGTGATCACCCGCCACCTGCCCCACCCCGAGGCCGATCTCGCCCGCTACCGTCTGCTGCGGGAGCTGCGTGCCCTGGATCCGCCCACCGGGATCATCCTCCGCAGGGACGCCGGGGAGCCGGATGGGCCGTTGGGCCCGGGCGCCGAACCCCTGGACGGAGCGATCCACGAGGTTCGCCGCGGGGAGGCCGACGCCCTCTGGGCGGCCCTGGTCACGATCGGCCGGCGCCGCGCCACCTGCGACACCGACCCGACGGGGCTCTGACCGACCCGACGGGGCTCTGCCCCCGACCCGACAGAGCTCTGGCCCCGAGCGGCGGGGGGGGGGGCCGGCCGGCCCCCGCCCGCCGGGGGGGCGGGGCAGTACCCGGGGGCGTACCGGGGATTGGGTGGTGAACAGATGTGAAAAAAAACCGGGGGGGGGCCGGCCCCCCC
>NZ_JBHTSA010000004.1:176703-191366 GCF_042795405.1 Streptomyces sp. NPDC056480
CCGTTTTGGCGCTGGGGCCCGGGGGGGCGGCGCGGCCCCCGCCCCCCCCGCGACGAGCAGAGGAGCCGGATCATTCCCGGCGTACTTCCGTCAGTTGGAGTCTTCACCTCTTGTACAAGAAGCCGGGCGGACGGCCGGCCCGCCGGAGGTTACTTGAGGCCCAACTTGGTGCACTGGGCGTCGAGTTCGGGGGAGCAGATGTCTGCGGCCGTGTAGATGCCCTCCTCGACGACCGTGGACTTGATGTTCGTCTTGGTGACGACCACCGGGTCGAGGAGAATCGACGGGACGCCGTTGGTTTCGCTCTTGGCCCGGAGCGGCAGATCCATCAGCAGATCGACCGCGAGGTCGGCGGCCTTGGGCGCGAGCTCGAGCGGGCTCTTGTAGATGGTGAAGGTCTGGGTGCCGGCGATGATGCGCTGGATGCCCGCGATCTCGGCGTCCTGGCCGCCGACCGGGATGTTCTTGATGCCGGCGTTCTCAAGAGCGGTGATGATGCCGCCGGCCATGCCGTCGTTGGCCGAGTAGACCGCGTCGATCTTGTCCTTGCCGACCGAGGAGATCGCGGCGGACATCTTCTCGCCGGCGACCTTCGGGTCCCACTCGCCGGAGGCCTCGTAGGCGATCTTGCCGACCTTGCCGTCGAGGGCGGTGTGGGCGCCCTCCTTGAAGCGACCGGCGTTCGGGTCCTTCTCGTCGCCGTTGATCATCACGACCTTGGCGGAGGCGGCCTCGGCGCCGAGGGCGGCGAGCAGGGCCTCGCCCTGGAGCTCGCCGACCTTGGTGTTGTCGTGGCTGACGTAGGCGTCCGCGCCCTCGATCAGCCGGTCGTACGCGAGGACCTTGACGCCCTTGCCCTGCGCCTCCTTGACCCAGCCGGCGGCCTTCGTCGCGTCGACCGGGGCGAGCGCGATGACCCTCACGCCGTCGGCGATCAGCTGGTCGAACTGCTGCTTCTGCTTGACCACGTCCGAGACCGCGTTGTTGTACACGATCTCGCACGTGAGACAGGCGCCCTTGACGGCCTTCTCGAACTGAGGTCTGTCCAGTGCCTCGTACCGCGCGGTCTTGTTCTCCGGAAGGAGCAGGCCGATCTTGGTCGAGCTGCCCTTGCCGCCGCTGTCGCCGCCGCCTCCGTCGGCCTCGCCGCATGCGGCGAGTGAGAGGGCCATCGACATCGCGGCCATGGCTATGACGGCGCGACGCGTCACTGCGTTCATTGAGGGTTGCCTCCCTGACGAGGCCGCGACGTTGCGGCCGAGGTTGCACGAAGTCAACTCGGCCGTCACATTGTCGTCAAGAAGTAAACGTTTAACGAGATGGCAACGGTGTTTACCGTTATGTAGGCGAATGAAAGGTGCGATGCGTGCGCTGCGACGTGTGCTGTCGTCTGCGGGAGCGTGGCCTGACGGTACGGAGGAGAGCCACTCTTTCGAAGCCCACGCGAAGCGCGGCTTCTGTTCGAATGAGATGATCTTTCCCGCCGACGCGTGGCGCACCCCCTGACGCTTCCTCATCAGCGCGATGAGGAAAGGCCCTTGACCGCCTTCGTCCTCGGCGCTGCAGCCGGGGGTGCGGGAGCACTGCCCGCGGCCGCCGAGAATCCTGCCGGCCGGCCGGCGCGCCGAGGTCACCCCCGACGACGCCATCGACATGTGCGCCGGGTCCTGGCGGGTGTGGACCCGGGTCCATGCGTTCGCCGACCTGGCGGAACACGAGGGCATCACGGTGCCACGGTCACCGGCGACGACCAGAGCGAGGCCCGCAAGGCTCCGGCAGGCACTGTGCCCGGGCCGGGCCTTCCCTCGGCCGACGCCGGTCGGCCGCCGGCCGACGGCCGCTCGATCCCGATCGTCATGACGAGAGCTGCTCGCGGAGCCGCTCCGCCACCGCGGCGGCTTCCTCCGGTGAGACGTCCAGCACACCGTTCTCCGACATGAGCGCGTGGAACTGCTGCTCGCCGTAGGGCACGCCGGGCGGAAGGCCGGCGACATGCCAGTGGACATGGGAGTTTCCGCCCTGGGCGCCCAGCGACAGCAGGTAGACGCGCTCCGGCGCGCAGACCTTCTCGACGGCCAAGGCCACCTTGCGCACCACGAGCATGATGCCGGTGTAGCCGTCATCGGTGAAGCCGCTGACGACGTGCTCGATGTGCCGCTTGGGGGCGACCAGCACCTTGCCGGGCAGCGTGGGCCACCGGTCGAGGAACGCGACGTGATCGGCATCCTCGTAGACCAGGTGGTGCGCGTAGTCGGGGTGCCCGGAGAGGAAGGCGCACACGAAGCACGGCCCGCGCCGCGCGCGTTCCTCGTAGGCGTCCAGGTCCATGGGCCGTCGGTCGCTCTGCGTCATCCGTGTCTCCTCGGGCTCGGGGAAGGTGGCAGCGTGGCTGAGCTCGGACGCGGTGCGACAGGTCACCGGAGGGCAGGAAATCCGCTCCGCCGCAACCCGCCGAAGCGATTGAATTCTACAGCTCGCACATCCGCCGGAAGGCACAGAATTACTCAGTCCGCAAATCCATCAGAGGGCATGAAGTCCCTTCACCCGCAATGGTTTTCGCGAGGAATTTCAAGCTTGACGGCGTCGTGGAGACTGCTTATGGTCCAGTCGTTCGCGATTCCGCTGATCGATACCGAAGGTGTTCATGACCGTGCCTCCAACGCTGCCGAAATCCAGGCAGCGGTTGATTCTTTCCGTTCTCATGTTGTGTTCGCTGCTGATCTGGCTGGAAAATACCGTCCTGAGTACGACGCTTGAGACGCTTGCGGACCCGGTCCGTGGACTGGGGGCCGATCCCGGTCAGCTGCAATGGGCGACCGGTTCGTACACTCTGGCCTTCGCCACGTTGATGTTCACCGCCGGCGCATGGGGCGATCGGTTCGGTCACCGGACGGTGTTCTCGACGGGTCTGGTGATCTTCGTCGGCTCCTCACTGTGGGCGGCGTACGCAGGCGATGTGGGCCAGCTGATCGCGGCTCGAGCCGCGATGGGCGTGGGCAGCGCGCTGATCACGCCCACCATGATGGCGATCCTCATGTGGACCTTTACCGGCGCCGCGAGGGCTGCGGCGATCGGCATCTTCTCGACATCGGCCGGTGTCGGAATGGCTGCGGGACCGGTACTTGCCGGATTCCTGCTCGATCATTTCTGGTGGGGCTCGGTCTTTCTGATCAATGTCCCGGTCGCGGTAATGACGTTGGTCGGTCTTGCCGTGCTGGTACCGAATTTCCGCAGTCCCACTCTGCGGCCCCTTGACCCCGCTGGAATGCTGCTGTCGATCAGTGGGCTCGTGGCGTTGGCATACGGGCTGATCCGAGCGGGACAGGTGACTGTGTGGAGTCGTGTCGACGTCTGGGCTCCGATTATCGTCGGTCTGCTTCTGTTGGCCGTCTTCGTCCTCGTCGAACTGCGTGTCACGCTGCCCAGCTTCGATCCGCGACTGCTCGCTCGACGCGCCTTCGGTGGCGGCAATGTGGCGCTCGGACTGTTGCTCTTCGGCGTGGCCGCCATCACCTTCTACAACGCGTTCTATCTGCAAGGCGCGCTCGGCTTCTCGCCGATGAAGGCGGGTCTGGCCAATATCCCGACCGCATGCGGAGCGCTCGCGGGGGCGCCCCTTGCCTCGCGCCTGGTTCGACGCCTGCCGCTGCGCCTCGTCACCGTGCCGGCGCTGGCCATGGCTGCCCTGACCATGGGCGGGTACGGGTTCCTCGGCCTCCAGACTCCGCTCGTCTGGATCGAGATCCTGTTGCTGATACAGGGACTCTCGGTCGGCATGGTGATCGGCCCCGTCACGGCCGCACTGGTCAGCGACCTGCCTCTGGAACAGGCCGGTGCGGGATCGGCCGTCACCAACACCGTGCGACAGACCGGCAGTGTGCTCGGCATCGCAGTGGGCGGCACGATCATGTCGATCACGTACCGACGTGCGATCGAACCTTCGCTGGAGGGCGCACCCGGTCAGGTGCAGGAGCAGGCGCGGGTCTCCGCCGAACAGGCCCGCCACGTCGCCACGGCCATCGACCGGCCCACTCTCGCGCAGGCTGCTGATGACGCGTTCATCCACGCCATGCACGTCGGCGCGGGCTGGATCGCGGTCGTCGTACTTCTCGGAGCAGCTGTGCTGCTGATCGCCCTGCCTGCTGGCGAAAGGAAGAAGACCTCGGTCCCGGAGCGGGACTACGAGGAGGTCCGCAGCTCCGTCTGAGAGCGCGAGGGTGACTCCGGGCTCAGGCCGACCGCAGGGCGGCATCGAATGCCAGAGCCGTCTTCAGAACCGTTCTGGGCCCCGATCGGCCCCGATCTCCCGCCGCCAAGCCGGTGAGCCTGAGCCCGCGCTACCTGATGTCTCGTGCCTTCTCGTAAGCGGCCAGTTCGCCCGCATTACCGATGAAGGCCGGTCCGCACCGAGGCGGCAGGCGATCGACGACCACCGCTACCGCGGCCTGCGCGCTGTCGGCCTCAGCGATCCGAGGGCTGCTCCGATGCGGTCCTTCGACGTAGTACCCGCCGTCTTTCAGCGTGCCGATGTACGGGATGTCCCAGGTGTAATCCATCGCCGTGCACCTGCTGAAGTGCAGCTCCCACATACCGGTCCACGGAAAGAGCCGACGAAGCGACGGTTCGGCATGCGCTACCCGCACGAGCTCGGCGAACGGTTCCAGAAGCGGTGATCCTTCCGTCCGGGACGGTGTGCCGTCAGTGGTCAGGATGTCGTGCCAGGCTGCGTCGACGATGTCGGTCATACCGCGATTGTGCGGGGTCCCTACGCCCTTGTCAGCAGGGATCTCCCACCAGTGGATCATGGTCGAATGCAGTGAAAGAACGGACTCGCCGATCAGAAGGGGGATCTGGGCCGTTTCTTCCGGATCACCTGTGAACCGGATGAGGAAGCTTGCAGCCGGCGGCGCCCACCACGACTGCCGAGCCGCTTGCGGTTCGCCGCCTGCTCGGCAGGCGGGGGCATCACTAGGATCCCAGGGCGTCTCGGGTGAGCGCGCAGTGCGTGGGACGAGTACGCCTTGTCAGCGAGCGCCACGCGTGGCCCCGGGACGGCAAGCCTGCGTCGAGGAAACTTCGGTGTCCACCATCCCGCTCGGGTGTGTCCCCAAGGGGGAGGTCCGCCGGTGAGCAACCGGGGTGCGCAAGGGGGTGAGCGGCCGCACGGCTCTGTAGGACGATGAGGCCGTACATGTTCGCCGGCCCAAGGGGAGCAGGGAAGACTTGCCGACAAGCCCGGTTCCAGACGGCACTGACCCGGACATGGAACCCCCGTCATCGCGCTCCACGTCGAATGTCCCGCCGCCATGGGCCTGGTGGGTGATCGGCATACTTGTTCCGATCCTGGGGACCGTGGCGACGGTGTGGGCGACCACGGCAAGGCAGAACGAACCAGGACACTCGGCATCCATCACCGGTCCGCCCGCGTCACCGGTCCCTACCACTACGCGCACGACCGACAGTCCCGGTCGGACCGATGAGACGTCAGGACATGGTGCCGCACCGTCGCCGAACCCGATCGGCGTGATCGGAACATGGCAGGGGCATTACGGCTGCAGTTCCACCCCGACGCGGCTGAACCTGACCATCGCCCCTTCCCGGGGCGAGGCGCTGACCGCTGTCTTCGCCTTCTCTCCGCACCCCGACAACCCCGTTGTACCCAGAGGGTCGTTCCGCATGTCTGGAACGTTGGACAGCGGGGTGTTGGAACTGAGGGCAACGGAATGGATCGAACAGCCCGATGGCTACGTCATGGTTGACCTCGTTGCGCCTGTCGAGGAGGGCCATCCAACCAAACTCAGCGGAAGACTGGGCGTCGCAGGAGCCTTTGACGACTGTTCGGGTTTCTCTGTAATCCGGTCCGACTGACTCGACGGGTAGCAGTGGCGTTCACGACACACGGTGGGGAACCACTAAGGGGTGTCCCGTGAATGATCTCCGAGTTACCTCGGGCAGGCTCGGTGCTCGTGTAGCCAGCTGGCCTATCTGGCGAGGGCGAGGTTGTGCATCCGGGCGATGCCGAGCATGGCGTGGTCGGCGATCGTGAGGGTCTTGCCGACGGCGGCCTTGGCGCCGGACTCCTCCCATGCCTTGCGGTCGTTGCGGTTGCCGGCGAGGGGTTGGCCGACGACCGCGATCCGGCGGGTATCGGCCTCCATGACGACCCGATGGTTGGTGGAGTACCGGTAGTTCTTCGACCGCTCGGCGATGGTGTGGTCCCGGGTGGGGACCAGGGCCGTCACCAGCTTGCCGAACTGCTGCGGGCTCAGCCAGGAGAACAGGGCTGTCCATGACGGCTCCGATGCCGTGATCACACCAGTCACGCAAAGAGATCGTTCCACACCCGTGAACGTCGAGAAGCCGCGAATCAGCCGCAGCGGCTCTCCCGCGGCTCCACGGAACCCAGTTGTTCGATACGCCGGACCTCGCGCTCTGCCGCTTCCAGATGGCCGAGATCGAGAGCCATCGCGGCACGCCCGGCAACGTAGAAGACGTCCTGGCGGATCCGGCAGTCCAACGGACAGGGCCGCGTCCGCCTCGGCAATCATCTGGGTCACGAGCTCGTCTGTCCACAAGCGAGGGCTTCTTGATCATTGCGGGAAGCCCTGAGTGTCCCTGAGCCGGAATTCGCTCGGCAGATCTCTGCGGTTCGTGACCTGGCCGACTGGCTGTGGGATCACCGTCCGGATCCCGCGCCGACGGGGAGGGGTTCGGAGCGCACGCGACGAGTACGCCTTGTCTGCCAGGACCATTTCCGGGGTAGTCCGGGGCCGGCCGGTCGGACGCGGCACCGGCTGTCCGGTGCGAGACGGATCTTCGAGGCGTTCCACATGCACAGCCGGTAGTGGGCACCCTTCCACGAGGCCGGCGGCGTTCTGCGAGAGCGGTCCGCGCATCCTGGAGGTCTCGATGCCACGGCAGGCGAACCGCGGCACGATGCGGCGCTCGCGCAGCCTGTCGTGCCCGATCCACGACGCTTCCAGCGCGTCGGCCGGGCAGGTGGCCGGCTCTGGGTCGGCAGCGGGCGCGGGCGCCGGGGCCCCACGCGCATCGTCGCCGGCGAGACGCCGAACAGTGGCGCGAGCTGCCGCATCGTGAGGGTCGTGCGCGGTGACGTGCCCGGTGGAGAGCTCGTGCAGGAAGGGCTTCGCGGCCACGGACCGCCGTCGGCCGGCGGCCGACGCGAGTGCTTCCTTCGGGGCCCGGCGACGTCAGCCCAGCAACCGGTTCCTGACGGTGGCGAGGACTTCCGTGCGGCTGCGCGGGCCGTTGTCGGCTGCGATGAGGTGGTCTCCGATGCGCAGGGAGAAGGTGATCAGACAGCGTGCCTCGACATCGCCCTCGTCGGGGCAGAAGGCCCCGTAGAGCTCGCGCAGATAGTCCATGCGCCGGTTGTCGGCCCGCCGGAGGCGGCGCGCGACGCCTTCGTCGCGCCGGGCCCAGTCACGGATCGCGAGTTCGACCCCGGCGTCGGTCACGGGCGTCTCGCTCGACCCCACGAAGTCGAAGAGTCGCCCGAGCCGCTCGCGGGCGTCGCCCCCATCGCGTTCGATCCGCTCGATGACGTCCTCGGTGACCCCGCGTTCCCAGGTGTCGAGCATTTCCTCCAACAGGCTGGCGCGGTTGCGGAAGTAGCCGTAGAAACCGCCCTTGCTGACGCCGAGCGTCTGGGCGAGGACCTCGACCCGGACGGCTTCAGGGCCGCCGGCGGCAAGCGCGCGCAGCCCTTCCTCGATCCACTTGTCCCGCGGTGTGCGGATCGCGCCCATCCGTGTCTCCCGTCTCCCCTCACATGTCCCGACCGAGTATACGGCCCCGTATAGAAGGGTTCTATGCTCGATCTATACGCCACCGTATAGACGGGGATCTGTCATGAGCGACCTGCGCCTTCCCGCAACCGACCACACGTCCCGCCCCTGGCGGATCCACGAGATCGCCGACGACTTCCGACTGGAGGACGTGTGGGCGCTGCCGACGCCCGGCGGCCCGGACGACCTGCACCTCCTGGTCCGGCAGATCGCGGACGGCAAGGACGGTCCGGACGGTGGCAACCCCGTGGGCCGATTCCTCTTCTCGGTCCGCTGGAAGCTCGGCGCGCTGCTCGGATGGGACAAGCCGGACTCGGGCGTCGGCGGCCGGGTGGCGACGCTGCGCGACCGGCTGCCGGACGACCTGCGCGAGGGCCCGCGCGGGCCCGACCTCAGCGCGGCGCCCTTCACCTCGGTCTTCCAGACACATGACGAGTGGGCCGCCGAGTACGCCAACAAGACCATGCACGGCGTGATGCACATCGGCTGGGTCTCCGACGGGAACGGCGGCTACCGCGGCCAGATGGCCGTCCTGGTGAAGCCGAACGGCCGCCTCGGCTCGCTGTACATGCTCGGCATCAAGCCCTTCCGCTACCTGGGGGTCTACCCGGCTCTGATGCGGTCGATCGGCCGGGAGTGGCGAGAGAACACGGCGCCCCGAACGACGCGCTGACGCATCTCTTCCCGGGGACGAGCCGGCGTCCACGGCGAGGTGGCCTTCGCGCGGGAAGACGCTGCCGTGCCCGACCTCGACGAGCTTCCCGGCTCCGGGTGCTGACGCCGATGTCCGGCACGGACGTCAGGACCTTCGAGACGGTGAGCTTCGAGGAGTCCGTTGTTCCGTACGGCCGGTGGTTGCCGAACCGCGGGCGTCGGAGCCGCCGTCGGGAGCGCGGCCGGGCGGAGCCAGAGCGAGAGAGGGCGCGGCGAAGTCGCCGGGCATCCGCGGCAGTTGTTCTTGACGCCACCCCACTCGGATCTGCCTGCCAGCCGCACGGACGACGCCGGGCCGCTCGGCAGGCTCTGCGTCCGCGTGGCAGGCTCTGCCTCCGCGCGCCGGCGGAGGCAGGTCAGGGAAGCTCCCGTGATAGCGGAGCGTCACCGACTCCACGTACAACCCTTTCCATGCCGCGTATGTCTGACTGACTGTCGTTCGTGCGAAAGCTCGTGACGACCGGTCCGTCGAGGGGTGACGTGGCTCCCCTCTCCGAGTGCAGAAGGGGATGTCAGTGCGCTCTCACCGCAACCGCAACCGCATCACCGGTCGCAGAGTCGCCGCCGCGACCCTTGCCGTCACCACCGTCACCATCGTGACCACCGTCACCGGCACCCTGGTCGTCACCCCGGCGTTCGCCGCCCGTGCGACGGGCATCCTCGCCGCGGGGACCGGGACGCGGGAGCAGGCTGTCGTCGACATGCCGGCCGACACGAACGTACTCGGCAGCGGCCCCTCGGGATTCCTCTGGGCGCACCGGGACACGTACCACTGGACGCGTTACGCGGACGGGGCCGTGACCACGCTGCCCCGGGGGAGCGGCGCGGAACCCGCGTTCTATACGGGCGGTGTCCGGTCGGACATCGTCGTCGGGCATGCCCGCGGCGCGGGACACGTCTACACCCTGTACGACATGGGCACCCAGGACGCCGCCCCCGTCGTGATCGACGCGAGCCACCTGGGCTCGGGCACCCACTTCTCGCGCCTGGTCGGCTCCATCATCGTCCTGAGCACCCCACACCCCAACGGCACCGCTGTCATCCACCTCCTCAGCAACAAGAACGGTCGCACTATCCACCGGACCGTGCAGGGAGTGCCCGCGGCGATGCGCTGGGCCGATGTCGACGTGAGCCCGCCGGACACCTTGATCCTTCGCTACCAGCCGACCGCGGACGAGCGTGTCTGGCGCGCGGCGCTGGTGGACATCGGCTCCGCCTCAGTCGTGGAGGACCGCGCCCTGGCCGGGACGGGCCCCTACTCCCACCTGCTCGCCACCGATGCGTCCGCCACGCACTTCGCATGGACCGAGGGCCCCAGCGACGGCGGCGCGGTTCTGCGAGTCGCGCGGCGTGGGCAGGAGGACTCGGAGCGCATCCCGCTCGGACAAGGCACGCGGCTCACGGTCGGATTCCTGCGTGACTGGGTCGCGTACGGCCTTTCCGACGCCAGATACGCCACGGCACCCAACCCGCTCCACGCCCTGACGGCCCGCTCGTTGAAGAACGGCCGGACGATCAAGCTCCTCGACCTCGTGCGCGACATCCGCAACGACGGGGAGGGCGCGATCCTGGTGGAGGGCGGCACCGTGGAGCAGGGCGAGGGTCTCTACCGGATCACCGCCGGCCCCGAGGGCGACCCGATCGTCACGCTCGTGGCGCGCACCGGCCGATCGGTCGTCCTGAACCTGACCGGCCAGAGCGTCCCCACCGGCGTCGACTTCAGCAAGACGCCCCACCCTCGACTGAGCTGGCAGTTCACCCCGAGCGTCAACGCCCTCGTACAGGTCGTGCTGACCCACAAGGCCTCCGGGCGGACGACGACCCTCGCGACCGACCACCTGAGCCCGGACGGACGTGCCGACCTGACCTGGTCCGGCCTGTTCGACGGCGGCGGCTCCGTCCAGCACGGCTCGTACACATGGCGGATGACGGCCCGGACCGGATACGGCCTCGGCCCCACCCACGAGCGCAGCGGCACCCTCACGGTGAACGGCCCACACCTCCCGCACAACTTCAGCAACAGCATCGGCCCCGACCTGCTCGTCAAGTCGGGCAGCGGTCGGCTGGCCGCCTACGACACCCGCGACATCCTCGCGTGGGACCCCGATGACCAGGTGCCTCCGGCCCAGGCGAAGTGGTCCACGACCGGATGGGGCGGGTACGACCGGCTCGTCACGCCCGGCGACATCGGTGGCGCGCCGCACGCGGACGTGCTGGCCCGCGACCGGTCCGGTGTCCTGTGGCAGCACCTGGGCACCGGCGACCTCAAGAAACCCTTCGCACCCCGTACCCGCATCGGCGGCGGCTGGCAGACGTACCGGCTGATCACCGGTGGCTCCGACCTCACCGGCGACGGCCGCCCCGACCTGGTCGCCGTGGACAAGGCCGGTGACCAGTGGCTCTACAAAGCCACCGGCAGCTGGAGCAAGCCCTTCGCCGCCCGTGTGAGGCTGGGCCGGGGCTGGAACATCTACGACCTCGTCACCGCCACGGGCAATCTCGCCGGCGCGCCCGCCGGTGACCTCCTCGCCCGCGACAAGGACGGCGTCCTCTGGCTCCACCTCGGCCGGGGCGACGGCACGTTCGCCCCCCGCACGCGCATCGGCGCGGGCTGGAACCACTACTCCGAGATCACCGCCGTGGGCGACCTCGACCGCGACGGCCGACCCGACCTCATGGCGAGGAGTCGCACGGACGACCCCTACAAGCTCAGGGTCCACCACGGCACGGGCCGGTGGGCGACACCGCTCGCCGAGTTCGGCCCCCGCCCCTGGGACACGCAGTTCCTGTCCGAGGACTCGGCCCAGTACTGACAAGGCGTCCAGCCTGACACGGAGTCCAGCACGGACACGGAGTCCAGCACTGACACGGAGTCCACCACTGACACGGAGGGGCGGCCCCGGAATTCGGCACATGCTGGAGTTCCCAGTGTCCTTCGGCCGCCATGCCGTGGTCCGGACTGCGGTGAACACATTCGAAGCCCCGGACGGTTGACGTCGACGGCCCGATTCAGACTGGCTTGAGCTGCTGCCGGCCCTTGCTGCCAGCCCTTGGTGCGGGCGAGGCGGTGCTACTCGTTACCGATCGCGCTTCTCGTTGATCACTCCGTTGAAGACTGCTATGCGCCCGGCGCCCGGTACTGGACGCGTTCGGCTTTGCGCAGGGCATCGATGGTCTCGTCGACGGTCAGGAGAACGGTCGTCTCGAACGAGCTGAGGGCGCCGCCTCCACTGATCGCCAGCGCGACCGCGGCCATGGACACGTTGTCGGGTGCCTCCCACAGGTTGTAGCCGTCGTGCGTTCCGAAGGCGTACCAGAAGCCGTGGAGCTTCCCGCCGACGGACTCGATGTATGCCTGAGCGGCCTTCGAGCGGTCCTCGGGGTGGGCGGTGAGCCGCGCCCAAGTCTCCGGTGTGTAGCTGAACCTCGATAGATAGAGCGGCATCGTGTCTCCCTTTCGTTCCCCGAGGGATGCCCTGCGGGGCGGGAAACGCCCCGGATGCGGCCCGCGTGTCCCCTGAACGGCTGGGAAGTCCGGGTTCCCCGCGCGTTCCGGTGGGGCCCACGACTCGCCATCTACGTCGATCGGGTGCACAGGCGGTGTGGCGTCGGGCCGTTGCGGGCCGCGTCGACTCCGATGGACGCGTGACGGGACGAACGCGCGGCGAAGGACCGGATCGGAGCGCGTACCTGCGCGAGGTGCGGCGCGGGCGCCGCCGCCGCGGCACCGGCGCTCCCGATGCCGGCGGCCGCGGCCGGTCGCAGTGGCCCGTGCTCGCGGTGGCCGTCCTGCCCGGTCTGGCGGCCTTGGTGGCGCTGCTCTTCACCTGGCGGGAGGTACGCGTCGCCGAGCAGGGCCAGCTCACGGCGCGGTTCAACGACGCGATCACCAATCTCGGTTCCTCGTCGCTGGACGTGCGTTTCGGTGGGATCTACGCGCTGGAGCGCATCATGCAGGACTCACCGCGCGACCAGCCCAGGATCGTCCTCGTCCTCTCCGCGTACGTGCGGCGGCACGCGAGCGTTCCCGCGACCGGCTTCGTGAAGGAGCCGACGGAACCGCAGCCGGGGCAGGTGGCGCCCGTCGACCGCCGCCCGCCCACGGACGTCGTGGCCGTGGTGAACGTGCTGGCCCGCCGTTCTCCCGGCCACGACGGGGACGCTCAGGTGGACTGGAACCGGGCGGACCTGAGGGGGCTCTTTCTCTCCACCTGGAGCTACAAGGACATCGCGAAGGTCCCCGAGGGCGGTGCCCTCCCTGACGAGCGTGCCCCGTTCGGGTACGTGAACGTCGAAGGAGCCGATCTGCGTCACGCCACGCTGTCGGGGGTGGATCTGAGAAGCGCCTTCATCGGCGAGGCCAACCTGAGCAGAGCACAACTCCTGCGATCCGACCTCAGGGACGCCGACCTGACGGGTGCGGACCTGTCCGGCGCGAACGTCGTGGACACGAACCTGACCGGCGCGGATCTCAGCGGCGCGATTCTGCGGGAGACGTCCCTGGCACGCCCGGACATGCTCGTACGCCTGAATCCCAACGACCTGTCCCGCGCTCTGCTCTGGGACGCGGACCTCACCGGTGCGAACCTGTCCGGGGCGAACCTGACGGACGCGGTCCTGGTCGATGCCGACCTGACGGGAGCGTCGCTGACGACCACCCGCCTGCGCGGTGCCAAGTTCAGTGCCATGGACACGTCGCTCCAGGCGAGGATCATCTCCGGCACCGTCACGGAGAGCGCGAACCTCACCGACGCCGATCTGACGGGAGCGGATCTCAGGGGGGCCGACCTGCGCAGGGCCAACCTGACCGGCGCGATCCTGAACGGAGCCGACCTGACGGGCGCGGACCTACGAGGCGCGCGGCTCACGGGCGTGACCCTCAACGGCGCCAAGACGGAAGGCGCTCGCGGGCTGCCGACCTAGAGCACGCATCAAGCGGACCGTGGCGCGGGAGGCACGTCGTCATCCCTGTCCTTCGGGACCGCCCCATCCACCGCCGCACTGCCGACCGCGGTCAGCTGGTGCCGGCCGGTGTCAGCCGGTGTCGGCCCGTGTCAGCCGGCGTCAGCTGCGCCTCGCATCGAACTTCTTCGGCCCGATCTCGCTCATGGCGCCGCCGTCCTCCTGCCGCCCGTCCTCCTGCCGCCCGTCCTCCTGCTGCCCGTCCTCCTGCTGTTCGTCATCCCGCCCGCGTGGCCGAGTGGCGCACACCGAACCACTGGTCGGAGCCGTACTCCTCGAACCGCTCGACCTCGGTGAAGCCCAGCTTCTCCGCGAGGCGCATCGCGCGGCCGTTGGCGGTCTGGGTGGAGAGCACCACGGGTTCGCCGGGACGCGCGTCGGCGAACCAGCCGAGTGCTGCCGTGCACGCTTCGAGGGCATAGCCGTGTCCCCATGCCTCCCGCAGGAACAGGTAACCGAGCTCGGCCTCCCCGGCCACGGGGCGGACATGCCCCCGGCGCTCGACACCGCGGGGGTCGAACGTGATCATCCCGATCATTCTTCCGTCGAGTGCGACCACGAAACAGCCGGGGCGCCGGCCAGGCACTTCGGGTACCGCGCGTTCGAGCTCTTCGCGAGGCTGAGCGCCACCGATGTAGGTGCCCACGTCCGGCGACGCGAACAGCTCGATGAACGCCGCTCGGTCCCGGGCCTCGGACGCGCGGAGCACGAGCCGTTCGGTCGGTATCGGGGCGGGCGGCCAGGCGGAGGTTCCGGGTTCGATCATGGCCGGGAACCTATCGCACGCACCGTGAGGCGCGCGTGCCGATGGTCTGAGAAGTGCCACGTGAGAAGTCGGCGTCCGCACGGCCGCGTCCGCACGGCCGCTACGACGGTTCGAAGGGGGTGGTCGGGCAGGAGGGGTGCGAGGGGCGGGGTGAGCGGGTCACGGCGGGAGGGTTGTGACGGGAGGGCGCGGCGGGAGAGTCACGACGGGCAGGTCGCGACGGGCGGGTCACGGCGGGAGGGTTGCGGCGGGTGAGTCGGGGCGGGTGAGTCGGGGCGGGCGGGTCGCCCCGCTTCGCGCGTTGCCGGTGTAGCCCGGCGGCCACCCCCGGCTACTTGAAGTTGATCGCGGGCCAGGCCGTTGGGACCGCGGGGTAAAACGCGCGGCCCCCGCCCGAGAGGTCGGGGGGCGCC